>JAPYWX010000007.1 GCA_028276145.1 Spirochaetota bacterium | reverse complement strand
AAACAAAATTCTTATTGCTGGTTTAGTTGATGGTAAAAATATTTGGAAAGATAGCATTGTCGAAGTAGCTGAAAAGGTAAAAAAGATATTAAACGAAAGTGAAGCTAGGGAGGTCTGGATTTCCAATGCTGCTCCTCTTTTCCATTTGCCATACACTGTCGAAGTTGAAGAGAAACTTGACCCTTCGATAAAGGAGAGATTAGCCTTCGCCATCGAGAAAATAAAGGAAATCAACTTCGTGAGAGCTTACCTATCCGGAGATGAATCAGCTAAAAAGTGGAACGACTACATGTACGACAATAGCTGGTGGTTTAACAAAAAAGTACAAGAAAGAGTTAAGAATCTCAAAGAAGAAGACTTCAGAAGGAAATTACCTTATAGCGAAAGAGTCAAATTACATAAACAAATACTCAATCTTCCAAAATTCCCAACAACTACTATCGGTAGCTTCCCACAGACAGAAGATGTTAGGCAAATGAGACTTAAATACAAAAAAGGCGAAATATCCAAAGAAGAATACCAAAAGTTCATAAGAGAGAAAATAAGTGAAGCCATAAGAATACAGGAAGAATTGGGTTTAGATGTTCTTGTACATGGTGAATTTGAAAGAAGTGACATGGTCGAGTACTTTGCAGAAAAACTCAAGGGAATGACAACAACAGAACATGGATGGATTCTGTCTTATGGCACCAGAGTTTATAGAGCACCTATAATTTACGGTGATGTATACAGAGAAGAGCCTCTAACAGTTGATGAAATAGTCTACGCCCAAAGTTTAACTAATAAACCTGTTAAAGGGATGCTAACAGGTCCTATAACTATACTAGCGTGGAGTTACCCAAGAACTGATATACCAGAAAAAGAACAAGCTTTTCAGATTGCTTTAGCCATACTTGACGAAGTTAAGGATTTAGAGAAGAATGGTATTAAAGTTATTCAGATAGATGAGCCAGCATTTAGAGAAAAAGCACCTATAAAAAGAAGAGATTGGCCAGAATATTTTGATTGGGCTATAAAAGCATTTAGACTTGCTTCAAATGCTTCCCCTGAAATACAGCTACATACTCACATGTGCTATTCCGAATTTGGTGAAATCATTGACAAGATATATGAACTTGATGCAGATGTGATAAGTATAGAAACATCAAGAAGCGGCGGTGACCTCATAGAGGCTTTTGAAAGGTTCAACTATGACCATCAAATAGGCTTGGGTATCTACGATGTTCACTCACCCGAAGTACCTAGTGTTGAGAAGATGAAGAAAGTTGTTGAAAGGTCTCTGAAGGTTATAAATCCCGAAAATTTCTGGATTAATCCAGATTGTGGACTCAAAACTAGAAAATGGGAAGAAGTCATACCTTCACTTAAAAATATGATACAACTAGCTAAAGAGCTAAGGGGGTAATTATGTTTAGAAGAAGCTCAGGAATATTGCTACATATAACTTCTTTGTCTGGAGACCATGGTATAGGTTCTTTAGGTGAAGAAGCAAAGGAATTTGTTAAGTTTCTCGTCAAATCTGGTCAAAGATTATGGCAAATTTTACCTCTTGGACCAACTGGGTACGGAGATTCACCTTATCAATGTTTCTCAGCTTTTGCTGGTAATCCTCTCCTCATTGATATTGATAGGCTCATACAAAGAAAGTTGATTTCAAAATCTGACTTGCCAAAAGAGAATTTTGATGAAAGTAGAGTTGATTACGGAAAAGTCATAAACTATAAGTACTCAATATTCAGAAAGGCTTACGAAAATTTCAAGAATAGAGAAGACTTTCTAAAGGACAGTTATAAAATTTTCTGTAAAGATAATGGTTGGTGGCTTGATGATTTTGCTCTTTTCATGGCTCTAAAGTCGCATTTTGGTGGCAAACCATGGCTTGAGTGGGAACACGACATAAAATTCAGAAAAGACGATGCTATAAGACACTACAAAGAAAAACTAAAGGACGAGATAGAATTCCATAAATTCCTACAATTTATCTTCTTTGATGATTGGTTCGAAATAAAATCATTTGCTAACAGAAACGGAGTTGAGATAATAGGCGATATACCTATTTTTGTAGCAATGGATAGTGCAGACACTTGGTCAAATACGGACATATTCTTGTTTGATGAGAATCTGAATCCCATTGATGTAGCAGGAGTACCACCTGACTACTTTAGCCCAACTGGTCAACTTTGGGGTAACCCTCTATACGATTGGGATAAACTAAGAAAAACAAAATACAGATGGTGGGTCAAAAGAGTAGAAGTATCACTAAAAATGTATGACTATATAAGAATAGACCACTTTAGAGGTTTTGCTGGGTATTGGGCTGTGCCTTACGGCTCACCTAACGCCATCAATGGGGAATGGAGAAAAGCTTACGGCGATGAGTTATTTGCTACCATTCAGGAAGAAATAGGAGCAAACATAAAAATAATAGCTGAGGACTTAGGAGTCATAACTGAAGATGTCGTTGAACTAAGAGATAAATACAAGTTTCCAGGCATGAAAGTTTTGGAGTTTGCCTTCAGCAACTGGGCGGATAACGAATATTTACCTCACAACTATGATAGAAACTGTGTTGTCTACACAGGTACTCACGATAATGACACTACCGTGGGGTGGTTCTCAAAACTCTCGGATTCTGATAAAGAATATGTTCTAAAGTACTGCGGATTAAACAACTCAAAAGAAATCAATTGGGGACTAATTAAACTAGCTATTTCATCTTCAGCAATATTCTCAATCATACCCATGCAGGATGTACTAGGCCTTGGTAGTGAAGCAAGGATGAATACTCCCGGTGTTGCTTATGGTAATTGGTCGTGGAGAATGAAAAAAGATAAAAAGACTCTAAACAAAGTTTCTGAAAGGTTATATGACCTAGTAAAACTTTACAGTAGAATTTAATGAATTATTACTATAACGAGGGCTCACGCCCTCGCAACTTTTTTTAATTTTAACCACCAACTTCTTAAGTTCTATCCAAACTAAGTTGGTTCAACTTGAAACTTTGTTTCCCGTTTTATTAGATTTATGGAAACTCTGGGTAGAGTCTCCAGTGAAAAGCTGGGGTTAAAAGGGAAGAGGGGTGAAAATCCCCCGCTGGACCCGCAGCCGTGAGTGGGGACGAAGGCTACAATTCCATACTTTTTGTATGGAGCCACTGCCTTACTTGGTTTTGTGCTGGGTAAGGTGGGAAGGCGTAGCCGTAGGATGATCCACGAGCCGGAAGACCTGCTCTACTCAGAAAGGTGCCTACCTCTCGGGCTTAAGAGGTAGGCAGGGGAGAGATAGGCTTATTTTCTTCTTCTCTCTCACCTTTCTGAGTAGCACTTGGAGACTCTACTCCTAAAAGGGAGTAGAGTTATGAAGAATTACCTAGAGGTGCTAAACCTTTCAGCTGGCTATTTGCCGAAGTTTCCTATAATCTCAAACTTTTCATTATACGCCGAAGATAGCGAATGTATACTAATAAGTGGGAGAAACGGCAGCGGCAAAACAACTTTGTTAAAGACCATCGTAGGCATACTTAACCCAATTGAAGGTAAAATCTTTATTAACAACAAAGACCTAATTTCTTTACAACTTAACAAAAGAAAAAAATTAGTATCTTACGCTCAGCAATCACCTAACTACTCAACACCTATAAAAGTCATTGAATTCCTAGAATTCTCAATAACTGATGACTACCTACCTAAGATTATCGGTAACAAAGTCGTCTTTAGAGGGAAAATATCTCCTAAGAAAACCGAGAGATTATTCTTGTTCATTGAGTTATTTGGAATTAAGGAATTACTTAATGAACCAGTTAGTTTATTAAGCGAGGGACAGAAAAAATTAGTACTTCTCGCTAGAACTTTTATTCAAGGTAGCAAAGTAATAGCTCTTGATGAACCTGATGCATTTCTAGATATAACCAACCAAAAATTAGTCTCTGAAGCCATAAGATTAACGCTCAACGAAGGTTCCATAGTACTACTCATATCTCACAACCCTTCATTTTACGAGAAATTAATAACCAAAGAAATAAACATCGAAAAATTTTCAAACAAATTAGTCAAAAACCAAAAAGTGTATTTATAGGAGGTGTATATGAAAAGGGGTTTAAGCATGATACTATCAATCTCAATAACATTAACTTTAACTAATTTATCGTTTCCTGTCGGAAACGATATCAAAGAAAAAAGCTACCTAACAAATAGGTCACTTTCACCACTTACATTTGAAACAACAGTTCTAGGAACTGTCGTAGAGAGAAACACAGCATTTTCAACAATTGATACAAAAAGATACGAGAAAAAGTCAAGAACCTACAGCACAGTTGATTACTTAAACAACATACCAAATATCTCATTTGGTGCATATCCAGGTAGTGAAGGAAGTGTAGTCACTCCATTTTCTAGGGGTGATAAACTTAATATAGCAATAAATGGCTTTGACATATCAACTTCTGTGAATAGCTCATACGATTTAAGTTTGATTGAACCTCTTTACTTCAAAGGAATTGAAATTTACTATGGTCCATCTTCTTCTAGGTACGGAAGTGGACACTACAACGGGGTAATCAATCTTGAAACTTTTGGTAATGAGGATAGAAGCTATATGAAAGTAATCGGTGGATCAGGAAACGCAAATCAATATTTCGCAAAGTCAGATCTTTCTCTAATCACGAAAACAGGGAAATTTTACTTAGGTGTAGGTTATTCAGAATCAAAGAATAATTATTCCTTTGATATAAACACTCTATATACAAACGAAGGCACATTAGAACCTACAAACTATGTTAGGCAGGGTGCTGAATACAAGAGATATTCACTTCTAGCTAGGTATATAGGTAATTGGGGGAATCTCTCAGTAGACAGTGGGTTCTTGGGCACTCTTCCAGAAGTACATGAACCTAACAAAGTATTAACAAACGACCCTCTTAACTACGAAAAAGCAATATCAAAATCAAGGTTTGTTCTACCATATCTTAAGTTAAGTTACAAAGATGATAACATTGAAACAACTTTTAAACTTCACTACACGGAACACTTAAGAAATAGGAATGTTGAGAAATTACAAAATCCTCTATGGGGTGGTAGTATAGGTTCGGTAGTTTACGGAAATAAGTTTTCAAGCGAGCTAAGTGGCAAATATTCTTTAAACTTATTAGAAGATAACCAATTCTCTTTAGGTGCTGGACTAGGGTACACTAGAGATGGATACTATGTAAACAATACAAATTTCATTACTTGGCCTACAACCTCAACTAACGAAACATACACTAATGCTTACAGGGATACACTAGGCTTGTATTTAGAAGCTAACTACAAATACAACGAATTTGTTGACTTGCTCATATCCTCAAGGTTTGACTACATAGATTTTAACAAAGTCGAACTTTCACCAAGGTTAGGAGTGTTGATTAAACCTACCGATATATTTGGTGTTAGAAGTAATGTTTGGTATGGGTATAGGTTACCTTACTTTGATGATGTTTATGGTCCCGTTGTATACGGTTATGGCACAAGTCCAAATACGAACTTACAGACAGAATATGTACAAGGTATTGATTTAGGAGCTATACTAAATGCTAAGCTTGGTAATTTCGGATTTTTCTTCTCACTAACACCATTCTACTCATATTCAACAAACCTCATAGGATTTGACCTATCAACTTTCACTACTAGAAACTTTTCTAAAGTTATTAACAGGGGTGTAGAAATTACTGGCAAATTATCATACAAAGATGTTTTAACATCTTTGATAAGTTACACTTACAATGAACCAATAGACTTAGTAGCTACTGAAAAACTAAATTGGGACAAAGTCATATTTCTACCTTATAGGTCATTGAATAGCTTATATGTTGACATCGTTTTCGACAATGGGTATTATGGCATAGGTGCATATATGAATTACTCATTTGGTAGGTATAGTTATGTTTATGATAATACTTATACACAAGTTATTGGTATGAGTAACCTTGATGACATTATGGTTTTATCACTAAGTATGTGGGCAAGGCCTCTTGAGTATGTTGAACTAGGTATAGAAGCTCTGAAGTACCTACTAGGTAACGAATACTCACCTGGTTATCCTGTACAAGAAGAAAAGATAAATGCTTATGTTGTATACACAATAGAGTTATAAAAAATTAAGGGCGGGCGATGCCCGCCCTGTAGAGCAATTTAATTAAGTAACCTATCACTTAAGGTACTTTGCAATCCAAAGTTGGTTACCATTATCAGTAAATCCTACCCACACATTACCATCCGTAGCAAACCTTACACCTGTGTATTTACCATAGACTACGTTTACTCCTGTGTATTTTGGTATTGTTATTACCCTCCATTGTGTCCCATCATAGTACGCCAATGAACCATTAGCATAAACATTATTGTAGTAAGATATTGCTTTTTCATTACCTTTCACATCTATGGATGTGAAGTACCCTGCTATACCTGTATAGTCAACTAGTTCTCTTGTCCATCCTCCGCCATTCTTTGAAGCATACATAGTATCCCCTTGGTCAACATTTTCATAACTTATGTGTATGTTGTTATTCGTGTCAATAACCATATCTGAGAAGAGGCCATTATACTGTATTGAATCCACTGTCTCTACAACCCAAGATGTACCACTCTTGTATGCATGTCTCAAGTGTTGTTCACCATTATATTTGAGGTAAGCAAGGTGAGGATTTGAGTACACATCAACATACACACTTGGATGTGCATCAAGTATAGTCGGATCAGCACCAAGGTTCGTTTCAACATCTTCTATTGTCCATGTTGCTCCGTAATCTGATGAATATGCTAATCTCACCGTTCCACCGTTTAAATCCTTAGCAAAGTATGCCACATATATCTTCATTGAGTTGTCAACGAAAACATCAATTAGAGGTGTACCCGTTAGTGTTATCGTATCAATCTGTATGTTCGTTCTAATCTGTATGCTAGCACCGTTGTTTGTTAGTACAGATACCCTTATTCCCCCTGCTTTTACAGGGCTATAGGCTGCCACTATCAAGTTACTCCTTACATATATAGCGTTACCATTACCAGCTACCTCACCATTTGGTACTGATGAGCCAAATATTGGTATAACTTGGAAGCTTCCTAATGCATCAGTGATTAAAAAGTTAGTCGCCCAAGTCGCCCCACTCTTACCACTCTGCACAAAGTATATCTTGTTGTTTTCATCCAATGCAAACCTAGAATTTACTTGAGGTGCTGAATTTTCAGGTACATTAACGAAATCCCACAAATCAATCCAGTTAGAGTTTATACTTTCTATTCCATTTACTATGAGTTTTACATATCCAGACTTTGCCGTTGGTATAGTTATTGCTCTATTTGTACCCGAACCGCTTGCGGAAATTGCACTATTTCCTTTGAATACTATCTCAACACTACCCGTACCGAAGTTATAGCCATTTATTGTCAGTGTGTTTCCTATCCATGTATCGTACTTATCAAATGATGTTATGTACGGTCTCACATTTATGGTGTTTGTCGTGTAATACTCATTACCAGCATTATCAATAACCTCAAGTATTATGTTTATGTTTGTTGCTACTGGTAATGTCGTTGTATCCCAATTCGTACTCCAGTTCGTGACTGATGCACTTATGTTATCTAGAAGTACTACACCATCCCACCCTGTTAAGCTCACATTGTTTGTCTTTATGTAGAGTTTTACGGTTTTTACACCTGAGTTGTAAGCTGATGAATTAGTATCACTTGCCACACCTGATATGGTTATCGTTCCATAGTAATCACCATTTGTTGGGAATGATATTATACCTCTCGGGGAGGTATAGTCTATGTAGATTGGAATACTCTTGTCAACATAACTACCATTACTAGCAATTGCTCTCACTGTAACATAAGTGAAACCTTCTACATACGATGTTGTTGTTGAAATATTTGTGAAGTTGTTTGTCGTTCCATCAGGACTGAAGACATTCACTTGTACATCTTGTAAAGTACCAGAACCTACTTTGTATTGTACATTCTTTATTCCATTAGAGTATATAGCTATACCCGTTATCGTTAATTTACTTGATACGAAATCACCGATGTTTGGGGTATACACTGTTAACTCAGGCAAATCGTTAAACACTATGAAGTAGTTTGTTGCGTAGTTTGTATTTCTCGCCCTATCAACAAGCATTGTAGCTATGAAGTTTGTTTGACCATTTGATAATGGTGTAAGATCCCACGAGAAGGTTAGAATTTTTGATGTTTGTCCAAGTATTGATGTTATATCATTCGTCAGTAGCCCTCCGTTAGTCCATACTGCAAAAGAGGAGAGTGAAATATTATCGTTGACTTGTATAGTAATGTTAAGAATTCCACCATAGTTCTGGTAGTCCCCACTTGGGTTTATGAATGTTATAGTTGGCTTTGTGTTGTCTATGTAAATGTTTGTTGAGAAATCAACAAATCCACCAAGGTTATCAACAGGTCTTATGTAAAGAGTATGTAACCCATCGGGGTAAGAAGTGCTATTAAATGAGAATGAGAAGTTTGTGCTTGAAACACCTGCATTAGATATGAACCATGTCAAATTCGTTATGTTATCAATAGCATAACCTACATTTGAAATTTGAGTTGAGTCGTATGCTGTCCCAGTTATGGTAACTACACCTCTTGTATAGATACCACTTCCACCACTTGATATTGCTATGTTGGATACTTTAGCTGGGTCAGTATTAACTATGACACTAATCGGTGCACTACTAGGGTTACCTGCACGGTCAATTGCTATCACTTCTATATTTCTTTTACCCTCTCCTGATGTGTTTGTTGTGTATGTATACGCTATGTTGTTGCCCAAATTTGTCTTCACAGGAACATTGTCTATCTTTATTATCATCATTTTTATAGGGTCATAGTTATCAATTGCCGATGCTATAATGTTGAATTGAGTGTTCACAGTAGTATCATTAGTTGGTGATGACACAGTTATGGTTGGAGGTGTTTTATCTATTGTAAAAAGTATTCCTTGAGAGTTAAGGGACTTACCAGCAAAGTCGTATGCTCTAGCTATGAATGTAGCATTCCCTTCCGGGAATGAATTCAAGTTAACATTTGTTGAAAAGTAATTAGTCCCATTAGCGTTTGAAAATGAAACTAATCTATAGTTTGTTCCTCCGTCAAAAGATATCTGTATTTTGCTAACACCAATATCATCAACCGCATAGCCCGATACGGTTATAATCGTACCGTTTGTTATATATCCCGCTGTGGGAAAAGTAATGTAACTTTGAGGGGCTGCTTTGTCAACTATTATATTGATGTTAGTTGAATTTGTCACATCAACCTGATCTACAACAGTTATCGCTATCGTGTTCGTCGTTGGATCAGCTAATGTAAATGAAAGAGGGCTCTTCCATGAAAAGCCAGAAACTTCAACTGCATTAGTGTTAGTCCCCACCACCAATGTAAAAGACTTTGGAGGATATACATCATTAACTACTCCACTTATAATTGTATCTTCTGATAAAATTATATACCCATCGTTTGGCGTGTGTGATAATATTGTTACACTTGGAGTTTGATTATCAACCTTCAATGTAAGCTGATAATTCTTTTCTTTACTCGTTGAGTCAACGACTTTGAAATAAAGAATGTTATCACCATCCGGTAGTTGGGTTGTATCAAAGTTAGTGCTGATTGTTACATTCTTTCCTCCACCACTGAACAACACTATATCAAAAGTTGTACCTGCATTTGTGCTCAGGAGTATATTAGAAACACTTTCATCATCACTCGCCGTCAACGAAATTTGAATAACACCCTTCACATACTGATTATTTGTCGGTGAAGATATAGAAAGCGTTGGTAAACTTTTGTCAATGTATATCTCAACTTCGTTAGTAGCTTCATTTCCCACCAAGTCAACTGCCCTCGCCTGTATCTTGTATTTACCACTGCCAACCTGTGAAGTATCCCACTTATAACTCCAGTTCTCCTCATTTCCTAGGTCAATCCAATCACCAGTTGTCTTTAGGTACACTTTTGATAGTTTCTCATCATCTCCTGCTATACCTTTTATATTTATAGTTTCAGCACCAAACACATCACCATTCTTTGGTGATGTTATCTCAATTGTAGGCGGCTGCTTATCAACATCTCCTATACCAACAAACAAATTACAAGAATTAAGCACTAGAAAAGTTAAAAAAGAAACGAAAGTAATAAAAACAATTTTCCTCATAAATCACCTCCTTAGAAAGTAAATCTTAGCTGAAAAGAAAATTGCGGTATTATTTTGTTTCCTGCTAGGTAAAGATAGGCATGTAATCCCGGAATGATGTATTGGAATCTCTTTATCAAAAATTCAGTACCTACATCCACACCTGTGTAGTATGTCATAGAGCCGAAGAAGATAATACCTCTTATCCCTGCTAGTATGTTCATCTTCAGCTCATCCCCGGCTATGAAAAAGTAAAGCGGCACAACCTCAGCCTTCAGGTCAAGAAGTGGCCCAAAATTTCTATAAGGTAAAGGAGTATAACCTCCACCTATCCCTACCCCAAATATCGGATTAAACCTCCAGATAATACCACCTGAAACTAGAGGTCCCCACCTGCTTCGAGGTATATTTTTAGTCCCTTTTCTTTTGAGTATACAGAGATATACTCTATACCTTCCTGAGGTTTAGGTTGAGATGTTTCTACCTCGTTCGTTGGCTTTAATAATCCCTCTTGCTTTAGCTCTTGGATTATGTTTAGCTGAGTGCTTACAGTAGTTGTAGAAGTTGTTTGACTAGTTTGAATAACTTGCTCATTCACTACCTCAGTTACTTGGTTTGTGTTTGTGCTAACAATAGGAGATTTAGATGGTTTGGTTTTTGTAGCTTGTCCAAAAGACAAGGTAGGTAATATTAAAATCGCGAGTACCATAGACACTAGAGTCAAGAAAATAAAGTTAACCTTACACATGTTTACCTCCTTAAATATATAAAAATTCGTCAAGTTCCGTTTCTAACTCCAAAATTTGAACAGTAATTTTGTAGTTTCAATTTCTAATTCTTAAATCCATAATTATCATAATACAAATTTCATGCCAATTCAAGATAAAGAATAACTTAATTGGCTTAAAGATATGGAAAATCCAAACAAGATGAATAATCACAAAAATTCTTGAATTAGCTGAAACAGCTAAAAAGCGTGAAAAATTTTTACATCCCTTGTGCAAAATTTGCACACCAATCTTAAAGCCTCTATTTTCCTAGTCTCCCGAGGGGAGGCTAAAAAAGGTATTGTTGTAAAAAAGCAACAATTTTTGTTTTAAGTATCTCTATCTATCTCTATTTCCCTTGTATTTTCAGACAAATGTTTTATTTTGACAAATATTGTCCTTAAGGTTGGATCTAAATCCAACTTGTTCCACTCAATTACTTTTATAGCCTTCTTATCGTAAACGAACTCTGAGAAACTCTCAGTATCAACATAATCAAGCTTATCTAGCCTATAAAAGTCAAAGTGATATATCTTAGCCTTTTCTGATTTGTAGATGTTCAGTAGGGAAAACGAAGGGCTTGATACCTCGTTTCCGTCAATTCCAAAAAATTCACAGATACCCTTTGTAAAAGTTGTTTTACCACTACCTAGCTCACCAACCAATACTACTACATCACCTGGTAAAAGGCTCTTTGCTAATTCCTTAGCTATATTTTTTGTCTCTTCCTCTGAATTACTTATGAATTTCATGATGTTTGCAGCAAAAAGTGAGGTACTGTTCCAAAAGAAGTTTTCCACTGAGAATATATTATATTCATTATTTTCTTAGCCACTGTATGAGTTTTCAAATCAAGCTCATTACTAAACATAGGTTTCTCAATACCTAGTACGCAATTTATAAAATGCCTCAGCTCGCTTCTCAAAGCATCTCCTTTTTTTACAAATACCTTTTCTATTAGTGCCTCTTGTACATACTTGATTTCATCCTTGCTTATAAAATAACCAGATGACGCTTGTCTAGATATAGTTATATCCTGTGTTGAATAATCAAGCTCTATGAAAGACCCCTCTTGAGATATTTGAAGTATTCTCTTTTTACTCTCCGTAGCTCTACTAGCTGTTAGATTAGCTACACTTGAATCACTAAAAACTAATGTTGCAGTCGCTATATCCTCATAATCACTGTATATCTTTACCCCTGCAGCTCCTATGTATACGATTTCTTCTTTTTGCTTGTCTAAAAGGTTCAATATCACATCCAAGTCGTGTATCATCAAGTCAAGCACAACACCAACATCTCTTATTCTCTTATTGACTGGTCCCATTCTTTTAGCTTCCATGAGGTATGGTTTTTTTATAATGTTCTTTAGCTCCTGCACTGCTCCGTTAAATCTTTCAATGTGCCCAACCTGTAAAATTACACCTTTCTTGTCTGCTAAATCTATAAGCTTCTGAGCATATCTTACACTTCTCGTTATTGGCTTCTCAACGAGTACATGAATGTTTCTCTTTATAAGCTCAGAAGAAACATAGTAGTGTAAAAAAGTAGGTACAGCTACTACTGCAGCATCTATCCTACCGAATAAATCTCTTATATCTTTAAAATACTTTGTTTTGTATTTTTCTGCAACCTCCATTCCAACTTTTTCATTTACATCGCACACACCAACTAGGTTTACATCTTCCATTGATGCTAAAGCATTAACATGGTATCTACCCATATGTCCAGTACCAATGACTGCCATGTTGAGCTTGCTAACCATATTATTTCCCTTTTTTATATTCTGCTTTCACTGTTGTTTTTAAGCCGCCTCTTATACTGAACTCAGCTTCTATAGTCATACTTATAGGGTCACAAACCGAAACCAAATCTTCAAGTATTTTATTAACAACATGCTCGTAAAATATCCCCACATTCCTGTAGGAATGGAGATAATATTTTAAAGATTTTAGCTCTATACATTTCTTATCAGGTATATACTTTATAGTAAGATTTGCAAAGTCAGGTAAGCCACTCCATGGACACACAGAAGTGAATTCGTTCGTTGTTATCACAATCTCTATAGGTTTACCTACATACTCGTAGTCAAAAACTTCTAAAACATCCTTATCAACCTTCTCGGGACCATATATATCGAACCTTCTGCTTTTGTACTTATCCTCTCCCATACCTGCCCCCAGAACTAGTATCTTAATGCTATTGCTCCCCAAGAGAACCCGCCACCGAAAGCCACCAATATTATTATATCTCCTCTACTTATTCTTCCGCTTTCAACAGCTTCAGCAAGTGCTATTGGTATTGATGCTGCTGAAGTATTCCCGTATTTATCTAAGTTGACGAAAAACTTCTCTTCTCTAGACACTCCCAAATACTCAGCTATAGCATCTATTATCCTAATGTTTGCTTGGTGAGGTATGACAAGTTTTATGTCATCCTTGGTTAAATTAGCTTTCTTCATCACCTTTTCAACAGATTCTGTCATCATTCTCACAGCCATCTTAAATGTCTCTCTTCCATTCATTTTTATAAAATGTAATCTATTCTTTACTGTTTCCTCGCTAGCCGGCATTTTTGAGCCACCTGCAGGCATATAAAGCAAATCTCCACAACCACCATCGCCACCTAATTCCATAGCCAATATATCCGAAGGGCTATCATCAATTGTATACACAACTGCCCCAGCACCATCTCCAAACAATACACAAGTAGACCTATCCTGCCAATCAGTTATCCTAGATAAAGTTTCAGCTCCTATAACCAATATGTTCTTGAATATTCCAGACCTGAGATATGCTGTTGCAACTGTTGAAGAGTACAAAAATCCAGAACACGCAGCTTCTAAATCAAAACCAGGTCTCTTTATCCCCAACTTCTCAGCTACTAGATAAGCAGTAGCCGGGAAAACCATATCAGGTGTTATAGTAGCACATATTATAGCATCTATGTCTTCTGGTTTAAGATTTGCTCTTTCTATAGCTATCTTCGCAGCCTCATAAGCTAAATCCGAGGTCGCCACCTCCGGGTCAGCAATCCTCCTCTCCACTATACCTGTCCTTGTTCTTATCCATTCATCATTGGTTTCTACTATCTTCTCCAAATCGTGATTTGTCAATACTCTCGGTGGAACATACATCCCTACGCCTGCTATCTTTATCCCCATAGTTCCTCCAGAAAAAAATTCCTTTATACTATCGAACTTATATTTTACTCTAGCTTGATTTATCCTTTCAATTTACAGGGGTTGTATCCAGAACTCTAAATCCTCTTTAAATCTAATGTTGGCTTAGAAATACGAAATATTCTATCACCAGAGTAAACAAACTTACTATGCTCACTTTTTTCTATTATTTCAAATCTATCTCCTTCAAACATAAGAAGACAATTTTGATTAGAATCAAAATCAAAAATTGAAACAAAAATTTCATTCTCTATATTAGCAACCCACAAAGCTTCAAACCAAGACGAACTATAATTTATAGGTAGATAACTATATGTTCCATTTTCAAAAATCAAAGCAAATCCTTTTGAGTAGTTTACCCATTCGTTGCCAACAAATATGAAAGAATTTTCCTCAAATTTACTAACGCCAACTATTTCCCAAAGATCAGAGTTAATAACAACATCGTACAAATATGCCTCTTCTTGCGAACTCTCTAGAATAAAGCCTCTGAAATTATCTTTATCAACCCCAAAGAACAAATAGTTCATTTCTGAAGTCTTTATTCCTCCTCTAAATTCGTATTCCCCATACAACATCGGGTCAATTTTTATGCTCTTAAACCCATTTTCATTATAACTAAATAAACAACCATTGAATACCTCTTGAGAATCATTATAACGATTAGAACAAACAACTCTATCATCTCCCCAGACAAATTCTGAAAATATTGATTTATCATAACTTAGTTTCGAAATTATTTCAAAATCCTTACTTACCTTAATTATGGCTCCTTTCCTAATAAATGATTCTTCATAAAATAAAAATCCAAATAAGATTAGAATATCATCCATCTCATGTACATGCTTGAAAAAAAAGTTTTTGACTTCAAGCAAGGTTTCTCCATTTTTTGAAACATAAGTATCATAAAATTTACTGGGTCTAGAAAAAACAAAACCATCCTTAGAAATATAAACTACATTACCATCAAAAATCGGACTACTAACATCAAACAATTTCATCTAAAGATTATAGCTATATTCAAAGTAATTAATCAACTAGATTGGGATTTTAGTAAAAAACCTAATAAACTTATTGATTCTAGCTCCCTTGAAAAACTTTGTACTATATAGCATTTTTGATTTAAGCACACCGTGCTTTAAGTAGTTGAGAACGTGTATAAGCACCTTTAATCACTATATAACAGGAAAGAACTATTTTTCAACACAATCATCGTTTCTTGAAAAAACTTATACTTATTTATTAGAATTTGTTCTACAAAAAAAAGTTTTGCCCCCATCGTCTAGTGGTAGGACACGGGGCTTTCAATCCCGTAGCAGGGGTTCGATTCCCCTTGGGGGCGAAAACAAAGTAGGGGTAATATATGGGTGTTCCAAAGCACAAAAAGTCTTATCAAAGAGTAAGAGACAGAAGAACTAGGGTCTTCTATCATACACTACCGTTTCCTGAAGAAGTTTTAGTTAAGTGCGAAGAGTGTGGAGAATACAAGCTACCTCATAGAGTTTGTCCTAATTGCGGTAAATATAAAGGAGTAACATACATAGATTTATCCATAAGAGAAGCCAGGAAAAGAAAAAAGCAGGAAGAACTTAACAAGACCAAAATTTAATCATGGCCCAAATTATCGATGGCAAGATTGTCTCTAAGCTAGTTAAAGACAATATTAAATCTATTATTGAGTCAAAAAAGATTAGTCCATCTTTAGCTGTAATACTTGTTGGTAATGATCCTGCTTCTCTGACCTATGTAAGAAACAAAACGAAAGAGTGTCTTGAAGTCGGTATATCTCCAAAAGATTATCACCTACCTGAAGACACCCCAGAAGAAAAACTTCTAGAGCTAATAGGTAATTTGAATAAAGATGATGATATTGATGGTATTCTTGTTCAATTACCTCTTCCCAAACACATAAACACTAACAAAATTCTAAACGCGATATCCCCCTACAAAGATGTAGACGGTTTCCATCCCGAAAACGTTGGGAAATTGATGATAGGAACACCCTTTGTTGAGCCATGTACTCCAAAGGGGGTTATAAGGTTACTTGAACATTACGGAATAAGTGTTGAAGGCAAAAGAGCTGTAGTTCTAGGTAGGAGTAACATAGTCGGTAAGCCTATGGCTATTATGTTACTACATAGAAATGCTACCGTAACAATATGCCATTCTAAAACAAAAGACCTTTCAGAGATAACAAAGCAGGCAGACATACTCGTGTCTGCAATAGGTATACCCAATTTTGTTAAAGCTGACATGATAAAAAAAGATGCAGTAGTAATTGATGTAGGTATAAACAAAGTAGAAGAAAACGGAAAATCTAAATTAGTTGGAGATGTTGACTTTGAGAATGTCAAAGAAGTTGCATCTTACATAACACCTGTGCCAGGTGGAGTAGGCCCAATGACTAGAGCTATGCTTCTAGAAAACACCGTTAATCTCGCACTTTTTAGAAGAAGTTGCTAATCCACAAGAGCTTTTAAGATTTTTGCTCCATCTACCGAGCCGAGGATCATTTCTGAAGCTCTCTCTGGATGTGGCATCATCCCTAAAACATTCTTATTCTTATTCAAAATACCTGCAATGTGATACGTTGACCCATTAGGATTAAATTCTTCACCTACTGTTCCATCTTCACTACAATACTGGAAAGCAATTTGATCATTATCTAAAACTTCTTTCAATGTATCCCCATCAAGGTAATAATTCCCTTCACCATGTGCAATAGGTATCCTCAGTACCTCTCCCTTCTTGTAACCTTTTGTAAAGATAGAAGTGTTATTCACAACTTTTATGTATTGCATCTTACATATAAAAGTTAGAGTTTTGTTCTTTAGGAATGCCCCAGGTAGTAGCCCTGCTTCAACTAAGATTTGGAAACCATTACATATTCCTATTACAGGGTATCCCTTTTCAGCCATTTTCTTTATTTCCCTCATAACAGGTGAGAATTTTGCTAGCCCACCAGCCCTGAGGTAATCACCATAAGAGAATCCTCCAGGCAAAACTATACACGACAAATCAGACAAATCAGTTTCTGTATGCCACACATACCTGACATCACCTTTGAGAACATCTTTTATCACATAATACGTATCCATATCACAATTTACACCAGGGAATACGACAACACCTACTCTCCTTTTCATAACTTAAATTTTGAAGGATTATACAAATTAGTTTCATTTAGGCAGATTCAATAACAACTCGGGGATCCATGGCATCCCTCAGAGCTTCTCCTAAGAGGTTGAGAGATGTAACAGTTATAAAGATAGCCACCCCTGGGAACAGAGCAAGCCACCAGGCATAATCAATATACTGACTACCCGTCAAAAGAATATTACCCCAACTTGGCATAGGCGGCTGTACACCAAGCCCCAAAAAACTCAAAGAAGACTCAACCAATATAGCCCCAGCTACACCGAAAACCAAAGAAACAACAGCCGGGTTAATGGCATTTATAAGGACATGTCTAAACATTATATATATATCTGGAGCACCCATAACCTTAGAAATCTTCACAAAATCAGAACTCATTACCTTAAAAGTTTCTGCTCTTACGAGCCTAGCTACTCCCGTCCACCCAGTAAGCCCAATAACGAACATTATATTGTATATATTCGGCGGCAGAAACGCTAATATAGTCAAAATCAGAAACAACGTAGGAAAGGTCATAACAACTTCTATGAGCTTTGAGATGATTATATCAACAATCCCACCGTAATAACCTGCCAAAAGTCCCAAAATAACGCCTATAACAAAAGCCGTACCCATAGCTACTATACCAACCGTAATAGAAACCCTAGTCCCATGTATTATTCTAGCCAGGACATCCCTACCCAAATCATCAGTGCCCAAAAGATGTTTACTAAATGGTGGCAAAAGCTTACTACTAAAATCCATCTTATAAGGGCTATACGGCACTATTGGCATTATTTTAAAAGATGCGCTTGAGTAATTAACTTTATCATAAAAAACTGGGAAGTATAACTTCCCATTAACGATACAAAGTATCGGCTTATCGTTAGCGATGAAGTCAGCAAAAACAGCAACAAAAACCAAGAAAAAAATAACCACAAATCCGATAACACCTAGCTTGTTTGAAAAAAACCTAGATTTAACAAACGAAAAATAAGATCTCATCAATTGAAAAAAGGGGTTTAAGAAAACCCCTTATTTATCGTCTAAAACAACGATACCAGGCAATGGCTTACCTTCAATGAACTCTAGTGAAGCACCACCACCAGTTGAAATATGTGTCATCTTGCTTTCAACACCAGCCTTCGCAACTGCAGCAGCAGAGTCACCACCACCTATGATCTTAACAGCATCCTTCAGATTAGCTAAAACCTTTGCTATCTCTATGGTACCCTTAGCAAACTCATCTTTCTCAAATACTCCAAGAGGACCATTCCAGAATATAGTCTTACAATTCTTTAGTTCATCAGAGAACAACTTTATAGTTGCAGGCCCAATATCAACACCTATCATATCTGCAGGTATCTCATTCTTAGCAACAACTTTTATCTTCTGAGGATTCTCTATATTGTCAGTAACAACAACATCAACTGGTAGGATTATCTCTACACCTTTTTCCTTTGCCTTCTGTAGTATCTCAAAAGCAGTTGAAACATATTCTTTCTCAAGGAGAGAATTACCAACATCCAACCCCATCGCCTTGTAGAATGTAAACATCATTCCACCACCAATGAGAAGCTTATCAACCTTCTGTAAGAGCGATTCTATAACTCCTATTTTTGTAGATACCTTTGAGCCACCCAATATTGCTGCAAAAGGTCTCTTTGGATTTGATATAGCATTATCAAGATATTCCAATTCCTTTTCAACCAAAAATCCAGCCACAGCCGGTTTACCTTGCTGCTTCATGATTCTAGGCAAAGCTTCAACTGATGCATGTGCTCTGTGAACACTACCAAAAGCATCACAAACATAGACATCTACCAAATCAGCCCACTGCTTAGCAAAGTTCTCATCATTAGATTCCTCTTCCTTGTAGAACCTAACATTCTCCAATAACAAAACTTCCCCAGGCTTCAAGTTTGCTATTTCCTTCTTGACTTCCTCACCAATACAATCAGGAACAAACTTGACGTTAACTCCTAACCTCTCAGACAAAGCTTTTTGAACCGGTAACAAACTATACTTAGGATCTCTACCTTTTGGTCTTCCCAAATGGCTAGCAAGTATTACAGAAGCTCCTTTTTCAAGTAGATATCTCAAAGTAGGTAAAGAAGCATCTATCCTCGTGTAGTCAGTAATGTTACCATTCGAATCCATAGGGACATTGTAGTCAACTCTAACAAAAACCTTCTTTCCAGAAACATCTATATCACTAACTTTCTTTTTAGCCATAACTTACCTCCCTTTTCAATGAAATTTATATTTCAATGAAATTTATAGAAGGGGGACTTCGTCCCCCTTAAAAATACTATTTACTTCTTATCCTTTGAAATCATGTACTTAAGCAAATCTATAACTCTGTTGGAATAACCCCACTCGTTATCATACCAAGAAACAATCTTGAAGAACCTCTTTTCACCTTTTAGGTTATTCTGTAGAGTTGCCAATGAATCGTAGATTGAAGATCTTGAATCATGTATGAAGTCACTAGAAACCACTTCGTCGTTCGTATATCCTAGAATTCCTTTGAGATAAGTTTCTGAAGCCTTCTTTAGAAGAGCATCAATCTCTTCAATTGATGTCTCTTTTTCACTTCTAAATGTTAGGTCAACAACAGAAACATCGGCAACAGGAACCCTGAAAGACATACCAGTTAGCTTACCTTTTACAGCTGGTATAACCTCACCAACAGCTTTAGCAGCACCAGTTGTAGATGGGATAATATTAATAGCAGCAGCCCTACCACCTCTCCAATCCTTCTTTGAAGGACCGTCAACCGTCTTCTGGGTAGCTGTATAAGCGTGAATTGTTGTCATCAATCCTGTCTCAATTCCAATACCTTCTTTAATCAAAACATGAACTATAGGTGCAAGGCAGTTTGTTGTACAAGAAGCATTTGAAACAATATGATGCTTTGAAGGATCATATTCCTCATGGTTAACACCCATAACAAATGTCTTGACATCACCTTTTGCAGGAGCAGTAATTATAACCTTCTTAGCCCCAGCTTCAAGGTGTCCCTTTGCTTTTTCGGAATCAGTAAACAAACCAGTAGATTCAATAACATAATCAACACCAAGCTCACCCCATGGCAACTTGCTTAGACCCTCTTTCGGTGCAAGTATGCACTTTATTTTGTTTCCATCAACAACCAAAACATCATTATACTCAGCCGATGGAGAGCTCTTCTCAGCTCTCAAATCTCTATCCCATCTACCGTGAACAGAATCATATTTTAGCTGATAGATGAAATAATCAGCTTCATTCACTATATCAACAACAGCAACAACATCTATCTCCTTACCTAGGAGACCTTGCTCGACTAAAGCTTTGAAGGCAAGCCTACCAATCCTTCCAAAACCATTTATCGCAACTTTAACAGCCATAATCAACCCCCTTTGTTTAAGATATTTTTAAAGAAAATTTGAAAAAATTTCAATAATACATAAAATAACAGCATATCCTAACTACTTTTAAACGTGATTAAATCACTATAAAATTCTCTCTAACCAATCAGAATGGCATCACTACCTAAGATAATGCACTTAAGCAAATCTCTATTCAAAGTACTCCTAAAAATTTCCTAAGCGCTGTAACACATAGAAAAATTTGAAATCCAAAAAGAATTTTTTTATTATATTAACTAGTTAGTTAATTAAAGGAGAACCCCATGGATGCAAAGGAGAAGATAATAAATGCAGCCATAAAGTTGTTTGCTGAAAAGGGATTTGATGCAACTTCCGTTGATGAAATTGCCAATCTAGCAAGCATAAATAAAGCAATGATCTATTATTACTTTTCAAGTAAGTATGGGTTATTGAGTAGCCTTATAAGAAAAAGTGTTAATGACTTCTCAAATATTGTTGAGGGAATTGATATATCAAAGTTCAATGATCATAGAGAATTCATCAAAGAGATAGTAAAAAAGGCTATTGACTACATAGACAATAACATTGATGTTATAAAAATTTTCACAAGGGAGAGTTTTACTCATAGTGGCAAAATAGGCACAACTATAAACGAGACGATATCTTTTGTTTTTGACCAAGTAGTAGAAAAAGTAAAGGAAGAATTCAATCAAAACTATCATCTTTCATTCATTGACCAATCAATACTCATAAATCTAGTAATTGGCTTTATGTACATGAAAATGAGGCTTGAATCTGAAGAAGTAAGTAAGGAAGAAATGAACATAATCAAAGAAGAGTACTCTGAAAAAATATACAAAATCATAACTTTCCTAATAGAGGACAAAAAGGAGGGGGAAAAT
>JAPYWX010000096.1 GCA_028276145.1 Spirochaetota bacterium | reverse complement strand
CTTCGGTTAAGTGAGTTGAGAAGTGATGAAAGTTCTATTGAGGCTTTTATAGCGTTTTCTCCACCGTATGCTATTACATTCATATAATTTGATATTGCTGAGTTTGTATCACCAAGTTCTTTTTGTATTCTGGCTAGATTTAGGTATCCTTCTATTACGGTACTTTTTATTTCTGGTTGGGTGTACGATGAAAACTCAGATATGAGGTTTGAAAAGGTATTTCTTGCTTCTTCAAGCTTGCCTATTGCTATGAAACTTATTCCTGCGTTAAAGAGTGCGAAAGGTTTTATACCTGAATTGAATTCAGATGCTTTTTGGAAGTATGAAGCTGATTGTTGTAGGTAATTTGTGTCTGTGCCTTTTGATAGGTTAAATGTTATCAGTCCTAAGTTGTAGTATGCGTCAGGTAGGTATTTTGAGTTTGTGAATTTGCTAATAAAATCCTTAAATTCGTTGAGTGAGTTTTGTAGGTCCCCTGAAAGTCTGTAGGTTTCCGCTAGCTTGAATTTTGATTCTTCGACTATTGGTGAGTTTGGATACCTTCTTTCTATTTCTTTTAGTAGTTCTATTGCTCTGTCATAATTTGATAATGAAGTATAGGAACTTGCCATTAAGTATTGTGCGAATGGTGCATCTTCGTTTATTGGGAATAGCCTTAGGTAGTTTTCAAATGATTTTATAGCTTGCTTGTATTGTCCAACTTCGTAGTAGATTTTGCCTTCTAGGAACAGAACATTCGGGTAGTACTTTATGTAGCTGTATTTTGACTTTATTAGTGATATGGTTTTTAGAGCGTCATCGTATTTTTTGTTTCTGTACTGTGATAGTGTTAAGTAATAAATTGCTTCGTTGAAGTATCTACTGTTTGGGTACTGTTCAACTATTATTCTGAATTGTGCTTCTGATATCATATAGAGTTCGTCTTTGAAAGCTCCTATTCCAACTTTGAAAATGTTTTCGTCTTGTTGACCATTTGCTATTTGAATTACTGAAAATATTGATGCTATTATGGTAACTACGAAAATTAGCCTTTTCATAATCGTTTAGAAATATTAAGAATTTTGTGAGGTGTTTTCAATCTCATTAATAAAAAGAGAGCCTTAGGCTCTTCAAACAAAAAATTTACAAAACTTGAAAATCGTTTGTGATGTTATTATACTTTAGCAAAAAATTTTAGGAGGGTTTTAAGAAGAGATGGAAGAGTTGCCATCTATACGGCTTAAGGATTTTGCTGCTAGTAGGGCTGATTTCCTTTTCCCCGAAAAGGTTTTTGCTAGGCTTAAAAGCAAGATTGATTATCTCGTTTATGAGCACAAAACACCTTTGTTAGTCATTGATTCTTTGACAGTCAGAAAGAGGTATTACGAGTTGGTTAAGTACTTCCCAGACTTCAAGGTTCACTATGCCGTGAAGGCTAATGATAATCTTTCAGTGCTTGAGCTTTTGGCGAGTTTGGGGGCTAATTTTGAGGTTGCGTCCATAGCCGAGGTTATTAAGCTCGTTGAATTGGGTGTAAGCGGTAGTAGAATGATAACGAGTAACCCCATAAAACCCCTGGACTTCATAGAGGTTTGTAGGCAAGTTGGGATAAATTATCTCTGTGCCGACTCAAAAGATGAGATTGAGAAAATAAAATTTGCCTTTCCTAATGCTAAGGTATATATAAGGCTTGAGATAGAAAACAAAGAAAGTTCTTGGCCATTGAGTGGAAAGTTTGGGCTTAACGAAGAGGAAGCGAAGGAGCTTATAGATTACGCCGTTAGGAAAAAGGTAAACATAGTTGGGCTAACATTTCATGCGGGTTCTCAGAATAATTCACCTGATAGCTTTGTCTATGCTTTGGATATAGCTAAGAGAATATTTGACTTTGCTAAAGCAAAGTGCAAAATTGATATGTACCTTTTGAACATAGGTGGTGGTTTCCCAATAGATTACACTGATAAGGTAAGAGATATCAATCAGTTTAAGACTAAAATTTACAGTAAGCTAAATGAGTTTGATAATAGTGGTAACATGATACTTCAGATGGAGCCGGGTAGAAGAATTATCGGAGAGGCTGGAATAATGGTTTCTAGGGTTATAGGTAAAGCAGTTAGGGAAGGTAAAAATTGGCTGTACATTGATGTTGGTGTTTTCAACGGTATGATGGAGGTCATAGGAGGAATAAATTATACATTCAAGACGAACTCTAGAAGAAGGGCAAAAGTTTGGAATATAGGTGGTCCTTCATGTGATGGCACTGATATTGTAGCTAAGGATGTTCTATTGCCTGAGCCTGAAATAGGAGATTTTGTTTATATACTCTCTGCAGGTGCCTATACTTCAGTATACGCTGCTCCGTTCAATGGCTACAGAATTCCAACAACTATATTGGTTTAACTATTCTAGTGGAGGCTATAGCCTCCACTAATTCAATAAGACACTTTTACATTTGCTATTCAAATTACACTTTAGAGAGGTGCTTAACAGCACGTTGTGCTTAGTAGCACATTGTGCTAAATAGCACTTGTGCTAAATAGCACTTGTGCTGAGTAGCACTTGTGTCTAAGACACTTGTGCCTAAGGCACTTTCTTATTAATTTGGAGAATGTAGAGAGGCGAAATCTCTCTATAAGTAATTGGGGCATGTGGGTGCTTCATAGAACATTCTTAATTTTAGATTAAGAAACAGGCAATAGCCTGACACAGGCATAGCCTGACACAGGCAATAGCCTGTTAATTTTTCAACAGAATTTTATTTGATTTTGTTGTCTAAGGATTTTTAGTATAATGAGAAATTAAGTCTGGGGGCGAAGATGGCTTCAAATGTTCAGAATCCTTTTATACCTAAGGAGTTTTATGAATCTTATGAACCGTATACTTATAGAGCTAGGGACTTCTTTATAGGTTTTTTGGTATTTCTTGTTATTTTTATTAATTACATTATCACTTTGACACCTTCTGTTGCTGCTGGTGACCATGGTGAATTAGCCACAACGACCTATGCTTTGGGTGCACCGCATCCCTCAGGATATCCACTTTTTGCGATACTTGGCAAGTTCTTTTCTTATCTACCTTTTGGTAATGTAGCTTATAGAGTTAATTTGATGTCAGCGTTTGCTGGTGCTTTCACTGTTTTCGTTTTCTTCATGTTTGCTCTCAAAATTCTTGGTATTGTCAGGAAGCCTACGATTGTTAGAGACAGGGAAGGATGGGATTTAAAGATATACGTTCCTGCTATTTTAGCTTCTCTGATGCTTGGTTTTTCAAATCTTCTTTGGAACCAATCCATAATAGGCGAAGTTTACTCACTCAATAGCTTGTTGAATGGCTTAGTACTTATAGCGTTGATTCTTTGGTATGAGGATGTAGCTTTCGGATATTATCACTATAATAAACCTTATTTAGGTACTAGGTATTTGGTTCTTCTGTTTTTCCTTATGGGGCTGAGTTTGACTGATCACCACCTTTCAGCTGGGTACATAATACCTATAAGTGTTATAGTTGTTGTTTTAATCTTTTCTGCTCTTTATGGCAAAGTCAAATTCTCGTGGGGTGACCTCTTGACTGCCAAGGGTGGTGTAATAATTGGTTTCTTGTTATCTTTGCTTATTGCTATAGTTGTTTTCTATTTTATGGGGTGGGCACCGAGAAGACCATTGAATATGACGGAAGCGATAACAATAACTTTGATACCATTTTTGCCGATTTCTTTCGCTGGTATTGTTTGGTGGCTTTATCCCGAGAGGGACGAAGATGTATGGATAAAGGACCTTATGAGAGTTTCGTTTTGGGCTCTAGTTTTCTTCTTGCTACCTATATTTGTTTTCTACGGTTACCTTCTCATAAGAAGTATAGCTATATACAATATGCCTGAAGCTGAAATAAGGGTACTTACTTGGGGTGAAATAAGGTCACTTGATGTTTTGTGGACACATATTTTGAGAAAACAGTATGGAGCACTTGGAGGGGTTCCTGTTTACTACTCTTTCTTACAGCTTTGGGAAATGATAAAGCTTCATCTTTCTCAGTTCCATATACTTCTTTACCTGTTACTTATACCGGGATTCATTGGGTTGTTTAAGAAGGACATAAACTTTTCTGTTTCCTTGGTTTTTATTTGGTTTACCTTCCTTCTGCTTTTCTCTTTATTCATTCAAGGAGAGCCTGTTGCTAGAAGTGTTGCGTTCTGGTCGGTTTTCTTGTTGCAGTCTTATTTCATAATGGCTTTGGTGATAGCTCAGGGAATGCAGACAACTATGGATTGGGTTCAGGAATTAATATCCAAAAAAGAGTGAGTTTAGCTTTCTTTTTAACCTCAAGAAATCGTTTATATTGTGTGAGAAAGAGAAATATAGTACATTACCTCTAGAAAGTATACCTTCTTTAATGAGGTATTCATTAAAAAACTTGGGGTGCTCTATCAGAGCACCGTATGGTGATAATTTTTTTATTATACCGAGTTTGTAGAACTTTGATAACCCTTTAATTACATTTTTCTTTAGTTCTCTTTCCTTCTTAGAGATAAGGAAATCCTCTCTAAGTAGGTGGTAATAGCATAACATCGCTTCGAATTCAGTTATGTTAAAAAATCTTAGATTTTCGTAGTTGTGTAGCACGGCAGTGTAACCATTGCTTATGCCTAGTAATAAAATGTCTACTTTGAGGTGTTTTAGTAAAGAGAAATGCTTGAATCTTGTTCCTATCCTTGAGAGTGAGAGTATAACGATATTTTTGAATAAAACATTGTTTTGGACTAGATTGCTGTTTATTAAAGTATATTTGATTCTCTTATTCCCACCAGTGGTGGGGGGAAGTGAAGCGAAGTACTTCGTAGTTCTTGGGGCGGTTTTAATTTTTCTTACTCTCACTTTGTAGAGGTTAGATAGAATTTTGTAGTCGATATTAAAAACTTCGTCGTGTGGTTCTATTATGAATATTTTTTTTTGGCTTCGTTTTTGCCAATTTGTTTTTATGAGTGATTTTACATAATTACTGTTTGTTATTACTTCATCTGGGTACAAGGAGTTAAGAATTTTTAGTACTACTTCCTCATCGTTTCTACCTATTGAGACGTACTTGAATGTTTTGTTGGTTATCTTTTTTAGGAGTGATGTAAGTCTATATGTGAATATGCCGTTGTGGTATGAGTTTATAGTGTGTTTTAGGTAGTTTTTTGCCATTTTTGTTATGTATTTGTCCGTATAACCTAAAAAGAGTTTACCATTGTTGAGGTAGAAGTCTGCGAATTTCTGTTCTAGTATATCGTAGATGTAAATTTCCTTTGTTTTTTTTGGTAGTATGTTGTATTCGTAGAGTGGTGAAGTGTTCAGGTTAGGTATGTGTTTTTCTATTTCGTGGAAGGGTTTTGTTTTTTTGTTTTTGAAAGTTTGGTGTGAAGGGAATTTTGACATTAGCTTACTCCTAACACTTCTTCAATTGTAGTTAGTCCTTTTTTCACTTTTTCGAATCCTGATTCTCTCAGTGTCTTCATTCCGTTTTTTGTGGCTATTTCCTTAAGTTCAAACGATGAGGCATTTCTAAGTAAAGCGTTTTTTATTTCATCGTTTACTACGAGTATTTCAAATATGGGTATTCTTCCACTGAATCCTGTTTTATTACATCTATTACATCCCGTTGGGATGTATACTTTTTCGTTTGGTGAGAAGTACTTTTTTAATTCTGGGTCTATGCTCAGGTCAACTTTTGCCTCTCCTTTGCAGTATTCGCAGAGTTTCCTAACGAGTCTTTGGGCTATTATGAAATTCACAGTTGAAGCAACTAGATAAGGGGGTATTCCCATGTCAACTAACCTTGTTAGTGCTGAGGGGGCATCGTTTGTGTGGAGTGTTGAAAGGACAAGGTGTCCTGTTAATGCTGCTCTTATTGCTATTTCTGCTGTCTCTGTGTCTCTTATCTCACCTACCATTATTATGTCTGGGTCGTGTCTTAGGAATGCTCTAAGAGCTTGCGCAAATGTGAAGCCTATTTCTGGATTAACTTGTATTTGTTCTACGCCGTTTATTTGGTACTCTACAGGGTCCTCAGCTGTTATTATTTTCTTCTCAAATTGTTTTAGATACATTATTCCAGCGTAGAGTGTTGTTGTTTTACCG
>JAPYWX010000095.1 GCA_028276145.1 Spirochaetota bacterium | reverse complement strand
ATTCCCCTCACATAAAGAAAATCGTCCGCTATATCCCTACCCTCCTCAAACCAAAATAGTACTCTCGAAAACTTCCTTTTATTACCTGCATCATAAAACATTGTGTAGTGGTACTTTATCCCTGTCAAAGGTTTCTTTTCCTCATTCGGTAGATACCAAGGTGGAATGTAGTTCGTCACAAATTCTATGCTCCATTCAACACTTGCCGTAAAGTCATCAGGTCTTTCATTATAAGGTTCAACACCATAAGAAACACCCGCAAAAAATGTAGCTAACACAAACAAAAAAGTTAAAAATTTTATCCTCTTCATAGAATCCCCCCTAATATTCATAAGGATAGTAATAATTTGAAGCAATATTGCAGGTCAGGTGATAGTGATCTGCCTCCTTTATAACAGACCAAACCTCCATGTGAGATATTTTGTTGTAATTCGAAACTGCTTCCGTAATATCCCCAATGTACAAGGGTCTACTAGTATCTTTATTCCCAGACCCATCATCGGAATAAGAAGATATGTCTATATTCCTTCCATCCCTATGCGTCCTGTGTGGTGGCGCATATACCCTCTTGTGAACATACGCATCGTAGGTTATCGTGTAAGGATTACCATAGCCATCTACCCTATTTATACTCAAGTCAGTATCTTCTGTATACCCTATCCAAAACATCCCTCCCCAAGGTAGCGATGCATCCGTCATCCTCACTATAAAATTACTATCACCATTATGATTCTTAGCATAGGTATCTACTATGTAGATAGCAATATCAGACAATGCATAACCTACTTTGTTGGACTGAACATAATTGTTGCTTATATGAAACTCAGTCTGCCCCACAAAATTCCACAACATTTTTTTGTAGCTATCATATCCCTTTCTATCGAATTCACGGAGATCAGGTATTTTCACATAAACCATTGATGTTTTCGCAGTTACAAGACTACCTTTATAGTATGCCTCACCTATCACCCTGTAAATCCCACTAACATCAGAAGCAGTGTAACCAACTGATACAATCCTCTGATCTTTCTCAAGTCTAACAACATAGTTACTAAGTCTACCAACAGGCCTAGGTATAGGTGATGTTAAAGTACCATTCACCTTGGCAGAATAGGCGTATCCATTGCTTAAAACATTGTTCGCAGGGTCATTTTCAATACTATCAGCAGGCTCTATACGAAACCTTATTTCAACATTTGGCAATTCCTCATTGCTAACTTGTGGCAAATCGTTTTCAGTATAAACAAAGTTAAGTACCCCAACACCCCCTGTGTCAGAATAAATGTACTCATTCATTGTAACATCTGTAAATTTGTTAGGTCTCAGAGTAATTGCAGTTGGTCCGCTTATGCTTGTAGGCTCAATGTCAATTTCACAACCTTGTAAAAACACCATGATTAGCGGTAGAAGGATGGTAATTGATACTACCAGCAAAGGTAAGATGAGGCTTCCCTTACGCCTCTCTCTCTTATAGGGCTAAAAATTTTGTTTTTCATATACACCCCCTATTAAGACAGGGATTTATACTAACTCATCAATTCACATTTCTGAAGGAATTATAATTATACAAATTTCTAGTTTCAAGAGGTTTGAAATTGTATTGAAAAATTCACAGGTGGGCCTAAAGCTCCTTTTTATTGATGAGTGCTTTAAAGTACATTGTTTTAAGTAAGTGCTATGAAAAGTAAGTGCTATGAAGTACCCACCCGCCCTATTTGTTGTAAAGAGGCAAAGTCTCTCTACACCCTCTAAAATATGAAGATAAAATTAAAGAGGTTTTAAGCACCTTTGAACGTTTATGAATAGGTGTTACGAAACACCTTTAAGTAACCTCACCAGCCCACCCTATTTAATTGAAGAGAGGATAAACATCTCTTCGCTCTCCAATTAATAAGAGAGTGCTATTAAGTACCAGTGCTATTAAGCACTAGTGCTATTAAGCACTTAAGAGAGTGCTTTAAGCACGCCCTACTCTTATTTTTCGTAGAGAGGTGAAAATCTCTCTACATTCTCCGAATGTCTATAGAAGGTATTATATGAGAAAGTGCTATAAGAACAAGGTACTATTTAGTACTTCTTAAGCTTTTAAGGGAGGCTTCAACCTCCATTAGTCCTAATAGAAAAACACTGTTAAGTAAGGCGTACTACTTATATAGAAACTTTTTGTCTTTGCCATATATAATTCTAGAAAGGAGTAATCTATGGATAAAGAAAAGTTTTACACTGATGAAGTGGCTCTAACGTTTGATGATGTTTTAATACTTCCGGGGGAATCTGAAGTTTTGCCTTCGGAGGTTGATACATCAACCAATCTGACAAGAAACATAAGGTTATCTATTCCTATAGTTAGTGCTGCTATGGATACGGTTACAGAAAGCAAAATGGCTATTGCGATGGCACAGCATGGAGGGATAGGAATAATACACAGAAACCTTTCTATTGAGGACCAAGTTAAAGAGGTTGTGAAGGTAAAAAGGTTTGAGAATATTATGATAGAGGATCCTATAACAATACATTACAATGAAACTGTTTCAAAGGCTATCGAGATAATGGAGCAGTACAATATTTCTGGTTTGATAGTTGTTAATGATAAAGGTAAGCTAGAGGGTATAGTCACGAGGAGGGATATACGGGCTGGTAGTAGCGATGATAAAGTTAGAAATGTAATGACGCCGAGAGAAAAAATAGTTTACGCTACTAAGGATATAACTCTGGAAGAAGCTAGAGAAAGGATGTTAAAGAATAGGATAGAGAAGCTTCCTATAATTGATGAGGAGTTCAACATAAAGGGACTGATAACTATGAAGGATATGCAGAGGATTCAGAGAAGTAATGTTTCAGCTAGGGACAGTAAGGGAAGGCTTAGGGTTGGGGCTGCTGTTGGTACCAGTGAGCAGGATAAGGAAAGGGTTTATGAGCTTGTTAAGGCGGAGGTTGATGTTATAGTTGTTGATACTGCACACGGTCACACGAAGAGAGTAAAAGAGATGGTGAAGTACATAAAGAGTAAGTTTTCTGTTGATGTTATAGCTGGTAACGTTGCTACTTACGAAGGTACGAAGTTTCTAATAGATGCGGGTGTAGATGCTGTGAAAGTTGGTATAGGTCCAGGCTCAATATGTACGACTAGAGTTGTAACGGGTATTGGAGTGCCTCAGATTTTTGCGATTATGGAAGCTTCGAAGATAGCTAAGAAAGAAAATGTCCCGATTATTGCTGATGGTGGCATAAAGTATTCAGGAGATATAGCCAAAGCTATTGCGGCTGGTGCCGATGCGGTTATGTTGGGTAACCTACTAGCTGGTACTGAGGAGAGCCCTGGTGAGCTTATAATATACAAGGGTAGGAGTTATAAGACGTACAGGGGTATGGGTTCAATAGGTGCGATGATGGCAGGTTCGAATAGGTACCCTCAAGGAATACCTGGCAAATTAGTACCAGAAGGTATTGAGGGAATGGTGCCTTTTAGGGGACCAGTAAGAGAGGTATTGTACCAGTTAGTCGGTGGTCTTAGATCATCAATGGGATATGTAGGAGCACCTGACATCAAGTCTTTCAAGGAAAAAGCAAAGTTTATAAAAATAACTAATGCAGGTTTGAGAGAAAGCCATCCACACGATGTTATAATAACTAAAGAAGCACCTAATTACAACACTTCGGGCGAGTTTTCAGAGTCGTAATTCATGATGGAATACTTTTTAGATACAACAGTTATTTAAGGGATACTAACGTATCCCTAATAAACTTGATTTTAATGTATGGTAACTTTCATCATAGGTTTTGGAGGGAATTATGAGGGGATTAAAATTACTATTGGTGATTTTGATTTCTTTTGTATTTGTGAGTTGGGGGTTTGGTTTCTACCTTAATCTTACGCCCTCACAGAGGAAAGATTTGGCTAAGGACTGGTTAGAGGCTGCAAAGGCTTATGAAAAGAGCGGAAAAACTAAAAAAGCAATAGTTAGCTATAAGCATGTTTATAATCTTTATCCTTTTGGTGATGAGGCAAAGGAGGCTCAGAGAGTTTTGAATGAGAAGTATGGTGTTAGTGTCAAGAAGTTTGATGAAGCATTGTTTGAAAAGTATAATGTTGATTTGGCCAAAAAGTATGAGAAGGAGAACTATAAATATTCAGTTAATGCTTATCTCATGGCTTATGATGTGAGTGGTAAGCCAGATTATCTATATAAAGCAGCTCTTGTTTACTGGGAGAATGGGCAAAAAGATAAGGCTAAAGATCTGGCTCTTAAAGCAATACAAGCCGGATTTGATAAATCAAAGGTAAAAGAGGAACTTCTTAAGTAACTAATGAAGGACGATTATAAGTATGTGAGGGTAGTGTTTTTTAAAACACTGCCCTTGTGGTTTTTCTCCTTAATTTTGCTATTCTTTACAGTTTACCAATTAGCGATAGGTAATCCGTTTTTGGAGGATATAAATCCTACTATCATTTTCGCATTTTTCTTTTTGGTTTCTGTTGGTGTTTCTGTGTACTTCTCTACTTTTTCATTTAAATTTAAGAAAGGGGTTTTCTTTATAAGGTTTGGAGCTTATAGAATTAGGTTTAAATTTGATGAAGTCTTAAAACTCAGTTTTACCAGTGAGTACAGGGATAAGGATATAACCTACGGTGTTTCTTTTGGTGATGGAGGGGAAATACTTTTAAAAGTTGATAATGTTATGCCTCTTGAGATTGTTATTGCTGATGGGAGGAAGGTTTTAATTTTTGAAAAGAGGATGAGGAAAGTTTTTGATTTGGTTTTAAGTTTGAATTTAGAAATTGGACGATAATATTCTATATCAGAGGTGTTTTATGCCGACTGACCTTGAGGAACTTGAGAAAGTTTTTATTGATGAAGCTTTTGAGATGCTTCAGCTTTTTGATAGTAGAGTTCTGGAACTAGAAAATGACTATACAAACACGAGAGCCATAAACGAGGCTTTTAGAGCTGTTCATACCCTCAAGGGTGGCGCAGCTTCAATGGGTTATTCTCATTTGGAAAAGATATCACACAGAATAGAAGACTTGCTTGATTTGATAAGAAGTGGAAAGTTAGTTATTACAAAAGATATTGTCTCACTTCTTATTAAAGGTTCTGGATTAATAGAAAAGTTGTTGACAGCTATTTCTCAGAAATCTTCCATTTCTGGAGAATTGGATGAGGAAATTGGTAGGTTTATTGGTGAGATAAATGAGCGTCTAGAGGAGAGCGTTGAGAAGGAGACTAATACTAAGAAATCTGACACCCAAATTGATTCTGAGGTTAAAGATGTAGCTGATTCTGTTGAGGTCTCAAAGTTGGTGAGTGATTATATATCGGCGGGTAAGGAGGTTTATGTTTTAGATTTTACATTCAGAGAAGACTACCCGATGAAGGAGTTAGGGATATTACAAGTTTTGTCTATACTTAGGGATTCTGCAGAAATTATAGATTCTAACCCTTCAATTGATGAAGTATATTCAAAATTTTTTAAAAATGTCCAAGTTTTGATTTCGACAGAAAACATAGAAAAAACTATCGAGAGGGTAAAAATTGGCGATATAGTTGAAGATATTAAGGTTAAAAAAGTGAAGAGTAGCGTAGATAGTAAAAAGGAGGATAAAAAGGATAGCGGGGAAGAAAAGAAATTAGCTGAAGAGCCTACGAAAACTACAACTGTAATTAGAGTAGAGAGTAGTAAAGTTGATAGCCTAATGAATTCTTTAGGGGAGCTAGTAGTAGTTAGGTCAAATATAAATCAAAGTATTTCTTCGGTTTCTGGCTTAGTTGGTAAGTTGACCGATGTATATGGTGAGAATATTAAGAATATTAAGTCCGCTGTTTCGGAAATAGTTTTTGCTGTAAAGAGTGGTGAATTTAGGGAAGAAAACATAATGGCTTTGATTGAATCTTTATCAGAAAATCTAGATAGGCTAGAGGAGTTGTCGTCTTTTGTTTCTGATATAAAAAAAGGGGTTGATAACTTATCTAACTCTATAAGGCTTTTTAACAACATTTCTATTGAATTACAAGAGAAGATAACTGACTTGAGACTTATACCGATAGATTATCTTTTTTCGAGGCTTCCTAGGCTTGTTAGAGAGACAGCGGATATGATGGGTAAGGAAGTAAACCTTGTGATAAAAGGGCAGGATACAA
>JAPYWX010000005.1 GCA_028276145.1 Spirochaetota bacterium | reverse complement strand
TCTAGTGTTAGTAAGCTGATATTGGTGTCTTCTTTGGCTGTTGTTGGTACTTATTCAATTCTTGCTGAAATTTTTATACCACAGATAAAGTTTAGGTTTTACGAACTGGTACTCATATTTTTGTTGCTATTGGTTATATCGTTAGTAGTTTGGGTAGAGAGAAAGAATACTTTCTTCAATAAATTAAGCTAATTGACAATTAACAATTATTTATGCCCAATCTAAGTGCTTCATAGCACATCGTGCTAAATAGCACTAAGTGCTAAATAGCACTAAGTGCTTCATAGCATCTACTTAAAACACTTAGAGGTGCTTCTAGCATATTCTTAGTTAGGTTCTTTTGTACTTATTCACATTTTTGAGGATGTGGAGAGTTAGAACCTCTTTTTGAGAATGTGGAAAGGCTTTGCCTTTCTATGTTCTTGAAACTTGTAATTAGCTAAAACTGAAGGTTAACATTTAATTATGTTTCCTCTACAAGGGGCGTTTGAGGAATTAGAAATTACCTTTAAGCTAGATGAATTTGAAGGACCTTTGGGACTTCTTTTGACACTGATTACTAAAAATAAGCTAGATATAACGAGGATATCGTTAATAAAAATAGTAGACCAGTTTATGGAATATTCCAAAAAGTACAGACCTGATATAACTACATTGGCTGAGTTCCTGAGAGTTGCTGCAATATTGCTTTACCTCAAAACAAAGGCTCTTGTAGGCTCAACTGAAGAGGATGAAGAAATTGAAAGCGATACTCAAGAACTGCTAAGTCAGCTTGAAGTAATGAAAGAGATTAGGGGAGTAAGGGATATATTGAAAAAAAGGATGTCTGAAAGGAAAAAGTTCCTTTCTAAAAGGGAAGGCTTGAGAATAGGGTATACTAACTATAAGGAGTCGAAGAAATACACCGTAGACGATATTCTTAAAATAGCTGTTAAGTACTTTATAAACATAAATAGAGACAAGAAAATAGTTGTCAAAAGAGATGAGGTATCAGTGAGTGAGAAAATAGAGGAATTAAAGAAACTTCTCTCTGTGAGCCCAGTTATTCCGTTCTCTCAAATAGCGCTTCTTTCAAAGGATGTACATTCCATAATAGCCTCATTCATGGCTATTCTGGAGACAACGAGAACGGAAGTTACAAAGCTAAAGCAAGAAAAGAACTTTGATGAAATTCTCATAATAAAGAATTTTCTATGAAGATCTGCTAATTAATTCTTTCTTACTTGTTCAGAATTACGCTTATCTTTTAGGAGTAATCAAAGCTTTAGTCTTACTTGAAACTTTAGAGTGTATATTCATACAGGAATTGAGAGAGGCGGAGCCTCTCAGAATTCTTTCTAAAATGAAAAGTTACAAAAAAATCTGTAATAATTATGAAAATGTCTATTTTTAGAAACATTTCTGTTTCGTTAATTTCAATATTTATTCTGTTTGCCTTCTGTCTTGATGGATATTCTTTGTCTAAGACGAATATTTCTTTAACTAACATCGGTTTGCAGAAATCAGATTTGGTGAAAACTAACTTTTCTAATCCTCCAATAATTTTTGCTAAATATGAGGATATTATACCTTTGTCTAAGGTGGACTTAAACAAGTATATACTTATCTCTAGTTTTGATAGTATTGAGGTTAGAGCCTATTCTAATGTGTATGTTATTCAATTGAGAGGTGGTACTTTCCTTCATAAGGACAAGAGAGTTAGTTGTAATGAAGTTTCGATATTTGTTGTTGATAGGGATGTCAAGGAAATTTCTGGTGCTGGTAATGTTGTTTTTTTGAGTGGGAATGATATATACACCGGCGAAAAGTTTTTTTATGACCTCGATTCTGGGGTTGTTACTTTCTACAATGCTAAAACTAAGATGGATGACCAGTATTACTATGCCGATGTAATGGTTCAGCTAGGTAACGATAGATACTTTTTCCAGAATGTTTCTTTTACAAAAAGCGATATCTTGACGCCGCACTACATGGTGAACGCTTATAGGGTTTGGTACTATAAAAATGATTACTTACTGACTTTAAACAATACTTACTATGTGGGTATATCTTCTTTTCTCTACTTCCCTGTTTACTTTCAGTTATATAGGTATACTGATATCCTAAGTGACATAGGAGTGGAGAGTAAGATAGGTTTTTATATTCAAAATACATTTTATCCAAAAAATTGGTTTGGTGAAAAGGTTTTTCCTAGAATGAAAATCAAGTTTGATACCTATGAGAGACTTGGTGAATATTTAGGCCTTGAGCTTCCTTCTATAAATGTTATATCAAATTTGAATCTTAGCGGTATTGTTAATTTGGAGTATGACAAGAAGTTCGAAGAGGTTGGAGGGAGAATTATAAATTTCATAGATCAGTACGGCAATGGAAATTACAGGGAATACAGAACTTTTGGTTGGCATTATACGCTTAACGCATCCTATAATGTTTCAGGAACTTCATTTAGTGCTTATTGGGAGGACTTGAATGAACCTTTTCTGCCTAGTAAATTTAGTTATAGGAGAGAAAATTTAGATGTAGAAAAGTTAGTTTTTCCTTATCAGAACTACTTTTGGTCTACACCAAGTGTTAAGCAGTTCATTAATAGAAATGTGAGGTTAAACTTTGGATATGGTGTATCGTCTTTTAGTTTAGGAGTCGATTGGATTTATCAGCTTAGGTCTGGGTACAGTACTACTAACACGAATTCTTTTGGTGTTATAGTTATAGAAACAAAAACGAATAAGTATGATAATTCTTACTACCGATATGATTTACAGAGGATTGAGGGACCGAAAGTTTCCTATAATGTTTCAATTGGTAATTTCATATCATATAAAGTTGAAATAACTAATGTGTACATTGAGAAAGGCAAGACTTTGGCTGGGGAGGGTAAGGATAGCGTAGTCATTTCAAGAACAAATGAAATTTCCAGAAAAGTTGATAAATTCTTATCTGACCTTTTTATTGTTTCAACAAACTATATAACTAATATTTCAGAAGTTTCTAACGGAATTTTTGAAACTAATTATGTTTCTGTAGTTGTTACAAATTTAAGTATTGATACGAATCTAATTTCTAAGGTCACAACTAATGTTGTGACTAATCAGAAAGTAGAGACAAAAGATGTTCCTAGAACGAACATTCTTAGTTTGTCTTCGTTTTCTATTTCACCTGGTGCTTCTTTTTCTTTTACTCCCTCGTCTACTTATAGAATTGAAGATGGCTCACCTCTTGAAGATTCATTTAATCACAATGAAAATGTAGGTATTTCTATGAATTCTTCTTTTTTGAACAATTTATTCTCATTAGGTTCATCGGTGAGTATAGTTAATAACTCTCAGTGGAGTAGGTCATCAAACCCACTGAAAAAGAAAGATGATGATTTGAAAACTTACACATCTATGAATATGAATAGTTCCTTGAGCTTTTCTAAAGCGTTTTTTGAATCTAGTTTCTTCCAGTTTTCACCTTCGTTTGGTGTTTCTCATTCTTTTGCGTATAGGTTAACAAGACCTAAGTTTGATAACCCTGTGGATGACCCTTATATTGACGATGTTACTGTGAATTCTATTTCTTTGTCAGTTGGCTTAAGGTTACTAAAGTTGAGTACTTTGTCTAATAGTATTCTTAACTTCATAGGTTTTGACAGTATTAATATCTCTCTAACAGGCTTTAGCTATAACTTTGTTTACTTGAAGAGTGAGTATAAGTATATTGATGACAAATACTATTGGACGAACAAGATAAGTAATCCTGTAGGTGTTTCTGTCTCTTTTGGTCCCCTTCTGAATTATAGTGTAAGGTATAGGATAGATATTTCTAACGAAAATGTAGTTTTCTTACCTGCTTCATCGTCAATAGGTGGAGGATTGTCTATTAAGGATATAATTCTAAAGCCCTTTTTGAATAAGTTGAGTTACATTAATCTAAGCTATTCTTTCAACTTTGACTACTTTAACCCTATAAATAACAATTTTACGTTAAGTCTTTCTTTTGGAGGGATGATAAATGACTACTGGAGTTTTGCAATTAACACCTCTATTGTCAATAGAAAACTTTTCAAATATGTTAGAGAATATGCCCAAAGGTATAATACCGAATATGTTGACCTTATAAGGGATATAATAGATGCTTTGAACATCTTTGATATAAATGCCCTAAGAAGAACGAACTTTAAGAATCAGGGCTTAAGTGTCTCTTTGACTTATGACCTCTACGATTGGTTTGCTACTATAAGTGGGGGCGTTAGATTGTACAAAGACGAGATAAAGAACTTCGCATTTTTTGAGCCTTATGTGATGTTTGAGGTTAAATCTAAGAAGAATATAGGTATAGAGTTTCCACCTATTCAGCCTGAACTTTATAGACTCTTTGAATAGAATATCCACTTATTGAGAAGTTCAGCAAAAAAGAGCCTAAGGAAAGAGCCTAAGGCTCTTTTTTAGTATTGAGTGTGGTTACTTTTGTGGATTAATCAATTATCCTACTTGACTCAACGTTGTTATATGAAGCTTTCAACATTTTTGTGTCCTTTGAAAGGTTATTTCAGAGCTTAACATTTGATTGTCGGTTATAAATAATTTTCAAAATTTCTATATTTAGAAACAGGGTTTTGTTATCTAATACAATATAAGGATGAAGCTCTGGGAGAAGAAAGGACACAGTTCTTTGAATGATTTAGTTGAAAAGTTCAATGTTGGTAAAGACTATATTTACGATTCAAAACTTGCTGTTTATGATGTTAAAGGGACAATTGCTCATGTCAAGATGCTGAACAAAATAGGCGTTCTGAATGACGAAGATACAATAAAAGTTTTGTCTGAATTGGAGTTTTTGGAGAAAAAATTTGAGAAGGAGCCTCCGGCACTTAAGATTGAGGATGAGGACATACATACATATATTGAGAACTATCTAGTTTCTAGGTTGGGAGACCTGGGAAAGAAAATTCATACTGGTAGAAGTAGGAATGACCAAGTTCTTACAGCTCTTAGGCTATACGAGAAGGATAAGCTAGGTAAAATAATAGAAAGTATTGACAATTTGCTAAAAGAACTAATTAGTTTGTCAAAAAAGTTAAAGGAAAGCAAAGTTCCATTGATTGGCTATACGCATAGCCGTCAGGCTATGCCGATGACCGCTAGTTTTTGGGTTGAATCTCTCATTGAAGCTATAGAAGACAGTAGGAATATAATAAGAAACTCTTGTAGTGTGATTGACAAGAACCCACTAGGTTCGGCTGCTGGCTATGGTTTCCCTCTGAGCTTAGATAGGGATTACACTAGGGAATTGCTAGGATTCAAAGGAATTTTAGTAAATAGTCTCTATGCTCAGAATACGAGAGGTAAATACGAAAGTTTGGTAGTTGATTCTCTTTCGTATCTGATTGGTGATATTGTTAGGTTTGTGAATGATATAATTTTCTTTTCGTCGAGTGAGGTTGGGTTTCTTAGGCTTAGTTCTTCAATAACAACAGGTAGTAGTATAATGCCACATAAGAAGAATCCAGATGTTTTTGAAATCATAAGAGCAAAATCGAAGATTTTCTTCACTTATTCGCTGGAGCTTAAAAACATAACGTTCTCTTTGACTTCTGGATACAGTAGGGATCTTCAAGAGACAAAATATCTTGTTATGGATGCTCTAGAAGAGGCACACGAAATAATAGATGTTTTCAGGGTGGCGATAGGTGGAATTGAGTTTGATTCTGAGAAGGTATTTAAGGTAATGGACAAGAGTATATTCTCTGTTGATGTAGCTGTGGAGGTTATGAAAAAGTATGGGCTAAGCTTCAGAGATGCATATAGGGTTGTTGGTGAAATCATCATTGAGCTTACGAATACGAGTACTGACGAACTACTGAAAAAATACGAATCTATGCCATTGGAGAGGGAGATTGTTGAGTGGTTCTCTAAGGATACTAAAGAATTGTTTTACTATTTCGTTTCAAAGCGAACGCAGGAGGGATACCCAAAACTTTGATTATATCATCTTTTTGAAATCTAGGTACTCGTCTATTTTGTCTTCTGGTATGATTTTTGTTTCTTTGAGTACTTCTCTTATTGTTTTATTCTCTTCTATTGCTCTTTTAATTAGTTTTGCGGCTTGGTCGTAGCCTATGACGGGCGAGAGTATTGTTGCAACTATTGGGTTTTGCTCTAAAACTCTTTTTACCTTTTCTTGGTTAACTTTTATTCCGTTGATAACTTTTTTGGCTAGGAGGTATGCTGAGTTTGCCATGAGGGTTATTGACTCTATAAGGCAGAATCCTATTACTGGCAACATTGTGTTAAGCTCAAATTCGCCGAGTGAACAGGAAATTGTTATAGTTGTGTCGTTTCCTATGACTTTTGCGGATGCCATTCTTACAGCTTCAGGTATTACGGGATTAACTTTTGCGGGCATTATCGAAGAGCCTGGTTGAAGTGCTGGTATAGTGATTTCCCCCATTCCTGACAAAGGGCCACTGTTCATAAGTCTTATATCGTTTGATATTTTCATAAGGCTTGCAGCTAGGGTTTTCAGTGCTCCTGATACTTCTGAAGCTACATCTATAGAGGCTTGTGCTTCGAATCTGTTAGCTGCAACTTTAAATTGTATTCCCGAGATTTGGGATATTAGATTTACTACTCTTTCCGCGAATTCTGGATGAGCGTTTATACCGGTTCCTACGGCTGTACCACCTAGGGGAAGTTCTAGCAACCTTGGATATGTTGACCTTAATCTTTCTATTCCGTACTCTATTTGTTTTTCCCATCCGGAGAATTCTTGAGCGAAAGAGATAGGCATGGCATCCATCAAATGTGTCCTGCCGGTTTTTATAATGTTTCTTAGTTGATGTGCTTTTTTGGAAATGGTTTCTCTTAACACATTTAGTTTAGGTAATAAGTTTGTTTCGATTTCTATAGCTGTTGCTATCCTTATTGCTGAGGGGATAACATCGTTTGATGACTGGCATTTGTTTACATGGTCGTTGGGGTGTATGGGGGATGTTGTTTTCTTTTCACCAGTCATTAACTCGTTTGCTCGAGTTGCTATGACCTCGTTCACATTCATATTGGTGGATGTTCCGCTTCCTGTTTGGAATACGTCAACTGGGAAGTCAGACATTCTCGGTGAATACATTATTCCCTCTGCTGCTAATTTTATGAATTTTGCGTACTCTTCAGGGATTAATCCTAGTTCCCCGTTTACGTGAGCTGCAGCATACTTTACAAGTGCTATTGACCTTATGATGATTTCGGGCATCCTGTAAGGACTGAATTTAAAATTCTGTATGGCTCTTTGAGTTTGAGCTCCCCAGTAGGCATCATATGGTACAAATACTTCGCCCATGCTATCTTTTTCTACTCTATATCTTATCTCTTCCATAGAGATAACATTTTGAATAACAAATTTAAAGAATTGAAAGTAAATTTTTTTTGTTTGATAATATTCGGTGGTAAGGTTGGGATTGCTTTATAAATACTTGTTTAAAATACGATAATTATTTAGGTTTTAGGAGGTAGATGATGAGTCTAGACTTCTTTCAAATATCCAAGTTATTTCTCTCTTTCATCATGGCTCTGTTCATGGCTCTAGAGTATCAAAGAGACAAAAATAGAGAGTTCTTGTTCTTTGGTGCTATATTTGGATTCTTTTTCTTGAAGGAGCTAGTGTATATATGGATAAATCTATATGGTTCTTATTATGTTACTATCAAAGATGAGACTACAGGTTTTATAACAAAAACTTTAGCTAATGAAGGGCTTTTTAATTTAAGGTTTTTCATTTGGCATGTTTTTGAACTAATATTTGTTGTTTTGCTCGTTTACTCTTATCTGTTGATGGTTGGTTCTATAAAAAAGGGTGGTAACATTGCTAACTTTGTTACGCTTAGTTTAAATGCATTAGCAATAATTGGTGTATTTGTAGCGGTATTAATAGGTATAAGGGATCCTCTAAGGGTTTTGTTGAATATTTCAAATGAAAATACTTCGGTTGTTGTTATGCAGAGTTATGTTGATTTTCTACTTAAATCTTGGTGGCTCTATGGCCTTTGGAAAGTTGTTATATTGTCTTATGGTGTATATATAACAGCTAGAATATATGGATATGTTGCAGAGGTTTTACCGCATTTGTATATTTCAAAGTTTTTGTATGTGACTTCTGCTGTTTCGTTTGGTGTCTTATATCTTTTTTCCTCTGTTATATTCATTCATGCGGTGAAAGGTGTTGGATACCAGATTCTTGAACTTCTTGCTTTCATATTATTGATAATGACGGCTTACAGAGTATTCAGGGCTGATGTGATGGACATAAGTTTCAGGTTGCAAGACTTAGAGAAAGAGAAGGATTTGATTATCAACTTGATGAGGGAGATAAGTGATACTCTGTCTGTAGAGCTTGAATTGGATAGGGTTTTAGCTAAGATAGTTGATGCAGCAATTGAAGGTACTTCTTCTAAGGCTGCAGCAATACTTTTAAAGGACCCATCAGGTAGCACTTTGAGTGTGAGGTATGTAAAGGGGTTGTTCCCTCCTGTTAAGCCGATAAAGGTTGAATCTTATACGGTCTTAAAAGAAAGCCAGATAGTTGATATATTCAAGTCAAGCAAGATAGCGGTAGGTGAGACATACCTAGGTATACCTGCATCAACTGGTGAAGTTTTATTTATAAAAGATGCTGAGGAAGACCCTAGAATTATACAAACAGCGAAAGGTATAGTTGATATTAAGTCAGTGATTGCAGCTCCTCTAAAAATACAGGAAAACATAATAGGTGTTTTAGCAGTTCTCAATAAGGCTGTAGGAATTGCTCATACGGAAAGTGATTTATCTCTGATTCAGACCCTTGCTGATCAAGCAGCAATAACAATAAGACAGTTTGAAATGTATAAGGAAATAGTCGAGAAGAAGCAGGCAGAGAGAGATATAAGTATAGCAAGTGAAATCCAGATGAGTTTGTTACCTAGAAAGTTTCCGACGAGTGATAAGTTTGATATGTACGGCTTTTCCATACCTGCTAAGGGAGTAGGTGGAGATTACTTCGATTATATGAAATTTGGTCCTAACAAGCTTGGAATAATTATCGCTGACGTTTCAGGTAAAGGTGTGCCTGCTGCTCTTATCATGGTGATGATAAGGAGTATAACAAGAACTATTGCCTCTCTCTCAAAGGATGCAAACCAAGTTTTAGCTCAGCTCAACAACTCTCTTAGTGGTGACATAGTAGAAGATAGGTACGCTACTGCGTTTTATTGCGCTCTTGATGCAGAAAAAAGAATACTAAACTATTCAAATGCTGGGCATGGGCCATTGTTGCTATTTAGAAGTAAAACGAAAGAGTTTGAATTACTTGATACAGAAGGTATGCCTGTTGGTATAATGCCAGATGTTGAGTATGGTCAGGACTTTATCATACTCGATAAGGGAGATATTGGTGTTTTGTATACTGATGGAATAACAGAAGCAATGAACGAGGCTCATGACCTTTATGGTCTTGAGAGATTACAGAACGTAATATACAAAAATCATGAATTGAGTGCTAAAGAAATAGCAGATGCTGTTCTTGCTGATGTCAACGAATTTGTTGGAACTGCACCTCAGCACGATGATGAGACAATGATAATATTCAAGATACTCTAACATGATAGCTATAGCTTCAAATGGTTTCGGTGAAACTTATGTTGCTCTTGGTATTGCCAGAGAATTAGCTAAGAAGGGGGGTAAGCCACTTTTATTTCCTCTTATAGGCAATATCAAAGGGGTAAGTGATGAAGTTGAACTTTGCTTTGTTCCTAACGAAACCAGGTTTGGAGGATTTGCTTTTTGGTCTTTCTCGAACTTCATAAGAACTATCTTAAGCCCTTTTGATAGCAAGAATGAAATTTCTAATTTCTTAAATTTCGTTAAGCAGCTTAGAAAGAATAAGGATAGGATAGACAAAGTATTAGTAGTCGGTGACCCTTTTTTGTTGTTTGTGGTAAAAAAGTCTTTGTCAAAAGGAACAAAAGTAGCCTTTCTTTCGCTTTTTAAAAGCGAGCTTACGGAAAGACATTTTTGGTTTGAGAAGAAATTTATAAAGAAAAATGTTGATGTTTTGATAACTAGGGACGAATATACTGCAGAGGTCTTTAAAAAATTAGGAGTTAACGCTGTGTTTTTTGGTAACCCTATGGTTTCTTCTATTGATATTAAGGGTATTGACCTTAGAGAGAACAAAGAGCTTAAAACTTTATTGTTGCTTCCAGGGAGTAGGGAATACTACGCATACGGAGTGCTTGTCAAAATGCTTTATGTTGTTGAAGCAATTGTGGAGAAATACGGTTTTATTAATGTTCTCTGTGCTCTGTCTGATACTATAAGCAAAGAAAGAGTCAAAGAAAATGTAATTAAACATGATTGGGAGATTATTGACAAGGATGATAATCTTTTTTTACTTTCTAAGGGACTAATAAGGGTTCTTTGTGGTTATGGTATTTTTGGTGATATGCTTAACGTTTGTGATGTGGTTCTTTCTGTCGGTGGTACGGCTACGGAACAAGCGAGTGGTTTAGGTAAGCCTTCTGTGATGTTTTATGATTCATCTACTGGTATAAACATAAATTGGTTCAAGAGGCAGGAAAAAATGTTAGGGGAGAGTGTGAAGATATTTTACAAGTTCTCTATCAATGAGATATCAAACGAAATAATACACTTGTTTACAAACGAATCTGAGAGGAGAAGAAGAGGGGAGATAGGTAAAAAATCAATGTACGATAACAACAGTACACAGAAAATAGCCGAGTTACTTATCTCTATTTAGGAAGTAATAAGTTGAAAAAAATACTTTCAAGCTCTCGCGTAGCTCTTTGTCTTTGACTTTCTTTACCTTTTTTTCAATTTTAGACTCTACCTCTTTGGGTAGTTTAACAGGTTCTTGCTGTACGATAACGGGTGTGTTTTCCCTTTTTACTTTTTCCAAGAGGCTTTTGAATTTTTGGAATTTTCTTAGGTCGTAGACTGTTTTTATTGTTTTTATCTTTAGTTTTGTGTGTTCCTCAATTCTTTTTTTTAGTTCGTTTTGGTGGAAGTAGTAAATTTCGGTTACGATGTTAGGGTCGTTACAGGCTAAGTACAATTCGGATTTTTTCACAAAAAATTTGTACGGTACTGCGTTCTTTGAGAAGAAGTTACCGGCAATTTCTTCCCAGTTAAGTAGTATTTTATACAGTATTGATACACTAGGTCTATTTAGGGTTTTTGAAAATAAGTTATTTATTATTTCCTGTAAGCTCATTTTCTAAGAGGATAGCTTTTGTGATTTTTTTGTTGCTTCTTCGACAGCCTTTATAAAAGCATATCTTACTCGGTTTTCTTCTAGTACGGTTATGCCTTCGGCTGTTGTTCCTCCTGGTGACATAACCATGTCTTTGAGTTCTTCGGGATGTATTTTACCTAGATTTTCCATGACCATTTTAGCTGCTCCTAGAACGGTTTGAGCTGCTAGCACTGTGGCAGTTCTTCTATCTAGCCCCATTCTAACACCACCATCTGCTAAAGCCTGTATTACAAGAAACACATAAGCGGGACCACTGCCAGACAATCCCGTTATGACGTCCATCAGTGCTTCGTTCTCCACTATAACGTATGTTCCTAGCTTTTCAAAGATTGATAATATTATCTTTCTATCTTCTTCCGGTACTTTCTCTGTGAAAAATACACCGAAACAACCTTCTCCAACTAGTGCGGGTGTATTTGGCATCACTCTGACGATGGGTATGGAATCATCTTCAAGATACTCATAAATTTTTGAAACCTTAGTACCTGCTAAAATTGAAACTATGACTTTACCATTCTTTGACTCGGGAGACATTTCAAAGGCTTTTTTTATTGATAAAGCGGAATCTTTCAAGTCTTTTGGTTTAACTGCTAGGAATATTATATCGCTATTCATTACCAAGTCTTCTGCTGATGGATAAGTGGTTAGTCCCTCATTTTTAGCTAATTGCATCTTCGTTTCATCTTTGTCATAAACTAAAATATCTTCAGGTGATTTTAGAACTTGCCCTATCATGTTTGAATTGATAATGCCCTTTGCTAGAGCACTTCCCATGTTACCAAAACCTATAAAACCTATTTTCTTCATAGTTTAGAATATTAAAACTCCTCAGTAAAATATTCAATTTTTCGTAATAGTTTTCAAGAACATTATTATAGTTAAAACAGAGAGGTGGAACCTTTTTACATCTAGTAAGGTAAAGGGTGAGGTTACTGAATAGCATCTTTGCTTAATAGCCTCTTTGATAAGTAAAAGGTGTTGGAAGGCGAAGCTTTCCAAATATTCTAGAGAGGCTTTGCCTCTCTAACTGATTAAGGTGTCTCAACTAAAAGTAAACTTCAATGAGATAAGTAAGAAAGGATTCTAGGCTAGTGATGCTTTGAGATCTTGAGTCCTTTAACGAATCAGTGAGGTTTACACAGAAATATGACGATAGGTGTTATAAGGTATAAACTGTTACAGGTATAACCTGTTACAAGTATAACTTGTCAGGTAAAACATGACAGGTAAGAAATTAATAGACACTTAGCTTTTAGCAATGTTAAAATTCAGAAAATGAAAGAGAGGATTGAAAGGTTTCTTAAGGGAATGAGAGAAGTATTTGGTAATGCCTCGGTGTACCTTAAGGAACTTCCTACTAAGATTTTTAGAAAAGTAAAAGAGGTAAGGATTTACCTTCTTCAGTGGTACATAATAAAGGAATTTTTGGTGGTTTTTTTGATAAGTTCCTTTTCGCTTACATTGATAGCTATTGTGTTCAATCTGGTTATGGATATTTCTTGGTTTACTCAGCATCAAGATGTTCTTTCTTCGAAATTTAATTATATCCTGTTGGTTTATTTTCTCAGGGGACCGCATCTATACTATTACATAGCTCCTCTATGTGTCTTAATAAGCATAGCTTATGTTATCTCTAGTATGTCGAAGAACTTTGAATTGGTGGCTGTTGTGAATGCTGGTATGAGTTTGAAAAAACTATTTATGCCTCTTATATTGGTTAATGTGATTTTGTCCTTTTTGTATTTCTTCTTCCTTGACCAGGTTGTTACCTATTCTCTTAAAAATGCCAGGTACATAGAGAGAATACAAATATGGAATGATGAGAATTTTAAGGCAACAGACTTCTTAGTTGACCTGAAGGAGCCTATAAAGGGTAGCAATCCCAATATAACATATACTTACATAGGGTATGTTTCGAGAAATGGGATAATGAGCAATGTGGCGATCCAGAAATTTTATGATGCGAAAAATCTTAGGGAAATGGATTTCAAGAAAAGAGAATTTTCTAAAGGTTTGATAGAATATACCATATCTGCGAGATATGGTAAGTGGGATGAAAAACTTCAAAATTGGGTTCTCTATAGTGTTGAGTTACTCAAACTGAGTCCTTTATCTGAGATAGAGGACAAGAAGAAACTTGATAAGTATGTTCCTCCTTTTAAGCTTGATAAGCCTAGTTATTTTTTCCCGAGCAAATATGAATTTGAGGCATTGACTTTGTCCGAGATGAAGGAGGAGCTTATAAAACCTTTGTCAGTAACTCTGTCTTTTGACCAAAAAAATTACTATCAAAAGCTCATGGTGATATATTCACGTCCTAGTGTATCTGTATCACTATTAATAGCGGCTATAATAGCTTTAGGGTTTGTAAAGGTACTTTCTAGAGATTTAGCGTTTGCCAATATGATTTTCCAAAGTGTGTTTAGGTATGTACTGTACTTTGTATCATTTTTAGGAGGAGTCTATTTAGGTGAAAAGGCTATATTACCTCCGGTTGTGGCTGCGTGGATTGCAAATGTCATTTTCCTTGCTTATGGTTTTTACCTTAATTATAAATTAAAAACCTAGTACTATTGTTTTTCTACGTAAGTAGAAACAAAATAAGTGTCATAACCTAGGTTTTTTAATTTTTCCATGACCTTCATTGCAGTTTCTTTATCTCCGTAATCACCTACTCTCACTCTATTGAAAAGCATTCCTTCGGAGTACTTTTCAGTAATGTATGCATTATTAAAACCGTCACTTTTGAGTTTATTGAGTACATTTAGGGCTCTGGTTTTGTTTGTGAATGCTCCCACCTGCACAGCAAATTCGTATACTCTCATAGCACTGACTTGGTAATACTCACCTATCATTTTTTGGTATTCACTCTCGGAGAAAGTACCATTTCCTAGCTTTACTATTCTTATTCTTGCAAAGGTTGTACCGTCATTTATCATATCGAGGTCTTGTGCTGCTTTTTTTGTTACATCTAGTATTCTACCTTCTACAAAGGGCCCTCTGTCATTCACCATTAAGACAACACTCTTACCATTTTTTACATTCATTACCTCAAGTATTGTACCGAAAGGTAGAGATTTACTTGCGCAGGTGTACTTCTGATTGTCAAATATTGCTCCACTTGATGTTTTTCTCCCAACAAATTCATCTCCGTAATAAGATATTTTGCCATAGAAGTAAACATCATCAGCAATGACTTTATATGATGTCAAAATGAACGATATGAGAAAAAGAATTTTTATTTTCTTCATATTTCCCCTCTTACTCTGAAACAAGTTTTTTCAAAGTTTGCCCTATATAAGTATTATCTATTATCCCTTCAAAAAGTTCACTGCCTGGTCCATAAGAAAATATTGGTACGAGTTCAGCTGTGTGATCTTTTGATACGAATCTTAGTGTTGTTGATTTATTGACAACTCCGCCAATTACTCCTACTCCTCCAGTTTCGTGGTCAGCTGTAACTATAACTAATGTTTCAACGTTTGTTTTGGCAAACTCAAGTGCCACATTTATGGCGCTGTCAAAGTCATTCATCTCAGCCATTATCCCTTTTGCATTGTTGCCATGCGATTCCCAATCTATCTGTGAGCCCTCGACCATTATGAAAAACCCTTTTTTGTTTTTTGACAGTACTTCTAGTCCTTTTTCTAGCATTTCACCTAAGCTTATCTTCCTTCCGCTAAGTGCTGAAGGTAGGTGATTAGGTTCAAGAAGAGCTAAAACCTTCTTAAAAGTTTTGGTATCTAAATTTTTGAACTCGTTGTAGTTTGTTACAATGACATATCCTTTTGATGCCATTATACTTAGTAAATCAACTTCTTGGTTAGGGGCATCTGATGGGTACATCTTGGAGTACTCAGATTCAGATTCGTTCGTTGATGTATCTGTTACTGATGATTTACTTTTACTCGAAAAGTAACTAAGTCCCCCACCTACTACAAAGTCTATTGTTTCGTTTGTTAGGAATGTTGCGATTTGGTTTTCATTTGCTCTAGAGCTAACATGTGAATAAAAAACTGCCGGTGTGGCGTGAGTAACAGTGCATGTTACTACTATTCCGTTTACTTTACCATTTTTCTTAGCAACCTCTGATACTGTCTCAAGGTAATCACCGTCAGGTGACATGGCTATGAACCCGTTTCTTGTTTTGTTACCTGTAGAGAGAGCAGTGCCACCTGCTGCTGAGTCTGTCACAAATTCGTTACCATAAGCGTATGTACTAACAAGACCAATTTTTTTAAACTTAGCAAAACTGGAATTAGTGTTTGCTAGGTAATAGGCTGAAACATGCCCTACTCCCATTCCATCACCTATCAAGAGGATAATATTTTTTGGCTTTTCGCTCTTTTTGACCTCAGAGGAAGTTGTCTTTGCTTGGCTGATTGAGTAGACTGAAAAGAAAAGTAAAACGATTAAAAGCAAAAATTTTGATTTTTCGTAGCTCATGAAAAAATTGTAGTAAATCCAACAAAACAATTTCAAATATTTAAGAGGTTTTACCTCTATATTTGACTAAAGTGGCTTAATAGCACCTACTTAGGATATTAGAAGGTACTTCATATGACCTCCTAATTAAGTGCTTAATAGCACTTTGTGCTCAAAGCACTTTGTGCTTCATAGCACATTTTACAAAAAAATTACAGGGTAGTTGGGATGTTTTGCATCCCGACAAAGAAATAAGAGTGGGCGGGGTGCTTATTAGCACCTTTTTAATTAAGTGCTTAATAGCACTTGTGCTTAAAGCGCATTGTCCTTAAAGCGCTTTCTTATTTCAATTCTAAAAACACTTATGCTAAATAGTACTTCTTTACTAGGGTTAAGGGAGGCGTCAGCCTCCCTTAGAATCTTGAGGGTGGGAGGAAGAGAGACGGAGCTTCTCTACAATAATAACGAGGTGCTACATAGCACCTTCTTAATTGGGTGCTTATAGTACAAAGTGCTTTAAGCACATAGTGCTATAAAGTACTATAAGCACTCTCTCATTGTATGAGAGTGTAGGAAAGCATAGCCTCTCTTTATTATTGCACCAGTTATGCACTAATGAGGCAAATATTGTGCAACTTTTGTGCACTTTTTTATACCAAAATTTTTTGGTTTTATTATGGGTTATACTGTTTTGAAAAGATGATTATGATTTAAAAAGTCCTAAAATGGCATGAAATTTGCTTAATTTATTAATGGAGGTTACAGTTATAAGAGGCTTGGCCTTGTAGAGGCTTAGCCTCTTAGGGATGTGACCTCCAAGGAGGTTGTTTATGAAGCGTTTAGGTTTGTTGATTTTGATGGTGGTGCTCACTGTGGGGATGTTGGCGGTAAGTGATGCGTTTGCTTGGAGGGTGTTCCAAGCATTCTACTGGGATGTGCCTAGTGGCTGGTACACAACTGTTCAAGGTAAAGTTGCTGATTTGAAGAGTGCTTATATTGAAGTTATTTATTTGCCGCCTCCGTCAAAGGGAATGAGTGGTGGGTACTCAATGGGATATGACCCTTATGATTACTATGACCTTGGTGCTTATAATCAAATGGGTAGTACTGCTACAAGGTTTGGTACTCAATCACAGCTAAAGAGTCTGATAAGTACCATTCACTACTATGGCATGAAGGCGATGGCTGATATCGTTTTGAACCATAGAGCTGGTGGCGCTTCTCAATATAACCCATTCACTGGTGGTAATACATATACTGATTTCTCTAGGGTAGCTAGTGGTAAGTTCAAGATGAGTTATTGGGATTTCCACCCGAATGATATACACAGTGGCGATAGTGGTACATTTGGTGGGTATCCTGATGTTTGTCATGACAAGACTTATGTCAAGACGAACATAATTGCTTGGCTCAACTGGCTTAAGAATCCAAATAATGCTGGATTTGATTTCTGGAGACTTGATTACACCAAAGGATTTGCTCCATGGGTTGCTGCTTACATATATGATAACACAGGGTATCCATTCATAGTTGGTGAGTACTGGGATGGTAACAGAGACACATTGAATTGGTGGGTAAACAGTGCTAATAGAGCTGGTGTGAAGACATTTGACTTTGCTTTACTTTATGTTTTGAGGGATATGTGCCTTGGTGGTGGTTATTACAACATGGCTAATCTAGATCATGCTGGGCTAGTAGGTATAAACCCATTAAAAGCAGTTACATTTGTAGCAAATCATGACACTGACCCAATAACCCAAAATAAAATGATGGCATATGCTTATATACTAACTGCTGAAGGAGATCCAACTGTTTGGTGGAAAGATTACTATGACTATGGTTTGGCGAGAGCAGGGACTGCTAGAGGTATAAAGCAGCTACTATGGGTACACTATAGGCTAGCTGGTGGCTCAACAACTGTTCTCTACAAGGATAATGATCTTTACATCGCACAAAGGAATGGTTATGGTTCTAATCCTGGATTGGTTATTGTTATAAATGATAATGGTAACACTTGGAAGGGTGCTAGAGTTAAGACAAAGTGGGCTAATACTACGCTACATGCCTATGCTTGGGATGGTAAGGATACATCACAGCCACAAGACAAGAGAACAGATGGAAGTGGTTATGTTGACCTCTGGGCTGCACCAATGGGTTATGCCGTTTACGCTCCTTCGGGATATTAATTCTTCAGAATGTTAATTTTACGAGGGGGCTACGCCCCCTTTTATTTTTTTAACTTATTATTGCTTCAACAATTCTACAGGTTTGTACTCCTTCCTTAACATCATGAACTCTTATTATTGATGCTCCGTTCATGAGAGCAATCGTATTTAGTGCTATTGTTCCTGTTAATCTCTCTTCTGGTGGTATTCCTCCTAGTATCATGCCTATCATTGATTTCCTTGATAGCCCTATTAAAATTGGTTTCTTTAATTGTTTGAGTTCTGCTAATCTTCTGATTATTGATATGTTGTGTTCTAGTTTTTTGCCAAATCCTATACCCGGATCTATTATGATTTTTTCACTCTCAATTCCATTACTTTCTAAAAATTGAATTCTTTCTCTCAAAAATTCTGTTATTTCTCTGACTACATCTTTGTATTCTGGGTTGTCTTGCATGTTTTTGGGAGTACCTTTTATGTGCATTATTACGACAGGAGAGTTATATTTTTTTAGAACCTCAATCATGTTGGTATCGAATGTACAAGCAGAGATGTCATTTATGATGTCTGCTCCAGCTTCTAGTGCCTCTTTTGCTACTTTAGATTTGTATGTATCAACAGATATTACAACATCACTGAAGTGTTTTCTTATATTCTCTATAGCCGGAATAACCCTTCTTAGTTCTTCATCTAAGGGAACAGGGTCGGAGCCAGGCCTTGTTGATTCTCCGCCTATATCTATTATGTCAACTCCGTCTTTTGTCATTTCTTCTACTTTTTTCAAAAGTTCATCTTTGTTTACTCTGCTCCCGGAATAAAATGAATCTGGAGTTACATTTATTATCCCCATGCAGTATTTTTTGTTCTTAAAATCAAAATTCTTTCCCCTTATAACCATGAAAATAAGTATAATTAAATTTGCTGGTTTTATGGAATTTTAAAATTAGGTATAATTCCTCTAAACCAAATATTGGTAAGATATTTGAAACACTTTATTGGTTTGTTTTATTTTTTGAAAAATATGCTTAAAACTTCTAAGTTATTTATTGTTTTGGCTTTTTTCCTGCTTTGCTTTTTGGTTGATGGTTTTTCAGTTGTTAGTATTGATAGAAATGTTTTTTTTGCTCCTCTTAAATCATCTTCTACTACAAATGATATTGACTTCTTTACTTTTACTGCTGCTTGGGCTGAGTTCGGTAAATATTTACCTGAGCCGTATACTGACTTTAATCATTTCTGGATTGCTAAAGCTGGAGTTTCTGGTGAGTTATTTAGGTATAAGAATACCTTCAGTGTGCTTCTTTACTCCGATATAGAGCTTATAGCGTCATCTAACAATATCATTTACTTTGATCCTAGGGCATTCTATTGGCAGGAAGGTATATTAGTTAGTTATAAGTACGATAACTTTAACTTTCAGGTAAGTTTTACGCATAGGTGTAAGCATGATGTAGATAACGCTGATCTGGTTACTCTGTATCGTGAAGTTAGAGCTAGAGTTATTATATGGGATAGTGTAATGTTTAGGTTTTTCCCTGACCCTATAGAACTTTTTGAGTACATGGGAGTTAAGCTAAATGTATTTCCGTTTTTTAGGAATGATTTTTATATTTTATCTGTTGATGACATGGTTTGGTATCGTATTTCGTTTGGCCCTGGTTATATAGGTACTGAAACCTTGATTAACGATTCTTATTATAGAGTCAACAAAGTTGTTGACTCTATGAGTTTTGGGTATATTTTAGATTTGAGTATTGCAGAGAACTTTGGCTTTTACTCGAAGGGGTATCTTTGGTTTGATTTTCTAGGGGACAGACCAATTTGGCAGTGGAGTAGGATAGAAGAGGTTATTAAAGAGCATTATCTTGAGTTTGGTTTTTACGTAAAAGGTAATGGTATTAGGTTAATGTTATTTATACAGAACAACTTGCTTAGGGAGCCGGCAATTGAACCTTTCGACCAGGGGGATGTTAACCTTTTTCACATTGGGCTTAAGGCAGTGAATGAGAAGTTTATGTTCTAGGTTTAGCTAGTGTTGATTTTGTTTGAATTTTGGTATTAAATTATAAATAATACTTTTTGTAAATTTTATGATGAGTACATCAAACATATTAATATACTTTGTTTCTGATGGGATACTAGTGAAGGTTGTAGGTAAAGGTGTGGTTGAGTATTGTAGGGACCTTAAGGAGGAACTAGAGAAACTTATTTCGGAGTATACGAAGCTAAACTTGTACTTTGATCTGTCTGAGGCAGTTCACCTTGATAGTTCATTTATTGGGCTTATTGTGATGTTTGACAAAAAATTGTCTAAATCTGGTAAAGGTGAGCTCTATATACTTAATCCTTCTACTAAGGTTTTGGAGATACTCTCGAGTATGGATTTAACTGATGTTCTCAAGATAACAAATATTGATGTACACATAATAGGAAAGTACAAGGATGTACAGGCGAATATACAGAAAGATATCGTTGAATTGAAGCTTCTTATAGAAGCTCATAGCTCACTGATACAGACAGGTGGTAGGAACAAGGAGCTTTTTGCGTCTTTAGAGAGGACACTTAGGGAAGAGTTAAAGAAATATGAATCTCAGCAAGGAAACGAAGGAGAAAAATCATAGTAATAAACTAAAAAGGATTCTAGAGATAAACAAGAAGATAAATTCTTCTACCGACTTCAGAGAAGTCGTATCTTCTATCCTTTTTTCTGCTATAGAGCTCATCAATACTGAAGGTGGCTCTTTGTTACTTGCTGATGATACGGGACAATTTCTTACTTTTGAGGTAGTTGTTGGTGAGGGAAGAGAAAAACTAGAGGGTCTTAAAATTCCGGCTAATAAAGGTATAGCGGGTTACATTTTTACTAACAACACCCCAGTTATCTCGAACGACACTGGAAATGACCCAAGATTTTTTGGTGATGTTGATAAAGTAAGTGGAATGAAGACAAGAAAGCTTTTGGGGGTACCGCTTGTAAAGGGTGGTATAGTTATTGGTGTTATAGAAGTTGTTAATAAGATTGATGGTAGAGATTTTAATGAAGAAGACTTGGAAATGCTTAGCATTTTTGCTGAACAGGCAGCAATCGCTATAAACAACGCTACTTTGATAAAAGATTTAAACCAGAAAGCCAGAGAGTTAGCGTACCTTTATGACATAAGTAATTATACGATATCTTCAATTCCTGATAGAAAAAGCTTATTCAAAAAGATTGTTTCGGTTATTTCGGAGATTGCTGGAGCCGATAGGGTTTCTATAATGCTTTTTGATGAAGCTACTAGGACTCTACGTATAGAAGCTTGTATGGGTATAGACGAAGAAATTGCCAATAATGTCAGAGTAGATATAAGGGATACTTTTAGACCATCTGCATTTGTGTTCAATAGTGGATATTATGTTTTCGTTAGTGACATGGATAAAGATACTCGTTTTGGCAGAAATAAAAGGCTCAGGTATAGAGGTAAATCTTTTGTATCTTTACCTATAAAGAGCCAAGGTAAGATTGTTGGGATTATTAATATAACAGAGTTTAGAGAAGGGGTGAAGATAACTCAGGATGATATAGGTTTTCTAGAAGTTGTTGCTAACCAAGTGGGACTTGCTTATGATAGTGTTAGAATGTATGAAGATAGAATTAAAATTGAGACATTAAACAAAGAATTAGAAATATCTAGGCAAATCCAGATGGATTTGCTGCCTAGGTTTTTTGATGTTAGCAACTTGCTAGATATTTACTTCACTCTGACACCGCACCATGTAGTAGGTGGTGATTTTTATGATGTTTATAGAATAAGTGAGAGGGAAATTTGTTTCTTTTTGGGGGATGTTTCAGGTAAAGGATTGCCAGCATCAATTTTCATGGCTGCTTCTAAATCTATAATAAAAGCTTTTTCATATGAGTTCAAAGAGCCTAAAAAGATTTTTGACCTTTCTAACGCCGTTCTTTGTGAGTCTTCTGAGAGTAGCATGTTCGCAACTGTTTTCTTAGGAATAGTTGATGAAAGTAAAAGGGTTTTGAACTTTTCAAACGCAGGCCATGGACAACAATTTTTGATTAGAGGTAGTAATATAATAAATTTACATACCAAAGGTGTACCTTTGGGTATTTTTAGCACTTCTGTATACGAATCTGCTAGGGTAGAACTTCAAAGTGGTGATATAATTGTTGTGTATTCTGATGGAATTTCTGAGAGTGTTAACGATAGAGGTGAGTTTTTCGGAGAAAAAAGAATTTTTGAGATTGCTTTAAAGAACAAACATTTAAGCTCTAAAGAAATTGCTGAAAGAATTTTAGAAGAAGTGAAAAATTTCAGCTCAAATCATCCTGATTACGGAGATGATATTTCTTTGGGTGTGATTAAGGTGCTCTGATTAAATTTTCTCAAAGTGTGTTAATGGTTTCTTACCTATTGGATAGACATTGAATCCTATTCTGAAGAGGTTATTATGATCAAGGATATTTCTACCGTCAAATATGAATGCTGGTTTTCTCATTAACTCGTATATTTTTTCGTAATCTAGTTTCTTAAATATCTCCCATTCTGTGAGTACTGCTATGGCGTCTGCGTCTTTTACTGCTTCGTAGGGGTCTTCTGTGTAGAAAACGGTACCTTTAACATCTTTTAGGTCTTTCTTAGCGTTCTCTAACGCTTTAGGATCTACTATACTTACAATTGCTTTTTCTTCTAGTAATTTCTTTACTACGGTTATTGCTGCACTTTCTCTCGTATCATTGGTGTTAGCTTTAAATGCAAAACCGAAGACAGCTATTTTTTTGTCAGCTAGTGTATTGGACATTTCTTTTATCATGTTGTAGACAAATCTAGTCTTTTGGTATTCGTTTATTTCGACTACCTTCATCCAGTAATCTGCAGATTCCTCTAACCCGTATGACCTGAGTATATAGACAAGGTTCAAGATATCTTTTTTGAAGCACGAGCCGCCGAATCCTACGCTCGCTTTGAGGAATTTATTACCTATTCTGCTGTCTAATCCTATGTTTTTGGAAACTTCTTCTATGTCAGCACCCACAATTTCACATAGAGGTGTTAGTGAATTTATAGATGATATTCTTTGTGCTAAGAATGCGTTTGCTGCTAGTTTTGATAATTCACTACTCCAAATGTTTGAGGTGATAATCTTTTCCCTAGGTACCCAGTTTTCGTATATCTTTACTATTTCTTCTCTTGCCTTTATTCCTTCAGGTGTTTCTCTTGAACCGATTAGGACTCTGTCAGGATAAAGTAGGTCGTTTATTGCTGTTCCTTCCGCCAAAAATTCAGGATTAGATACAACTTCAAAGTGGTACTTTTTTGAACCTGATAGAACTTTACTTATTGCTTCTGCTGCTCTCACTGGCACAGTGCTTTTCTCAACTATTATCTTGTCTCCATTTGCGTATTTCATTATATCCCTTGCTGCTTTTTCTAAGTACCTAAGGTCAGAAGCCATTCCTTTACCCACTCCATATTCCTTGGTTGGGGTGTTGACACTGATGAATATTATCTCTGCTTCTTTTACTGCTCCTTCGAGATCTGTTGTAAAAAAGAGATTTTTACCTCTTACCTCTTTTACTATTTCGTCTAGTCCTGGTTCATAGACGGGAAGGTTATCGGAGTTCCATCTTCTTATTCTCTCTTCATCTATGTCTACAACTATTACCTTGTACTGTGGACACTTGTAGGCTATCACTGACATCGTAGGTCCACCGACATACCCTGCACCTATACACGCTATAGTTTTTTCAAACCCCATATGTGCTCCTCTTTTGGTGAAAAGTTTTTAATAAGTACTTGAATATAGTCAAATTATTTTAATTATTCTGAGGAGTTTTTCTTAGCAAGAGAAAACTGTTTTTTCGCTGTTTTTTACATCGAAAATCTGAGAAACGATTGTTTTCATTCTATACTTACTTAGATGCTTTTTTAATAAGCTTTAGAGTGTAGGGAGAGTTATTTTACCTAATTTTTTTGGAATACCTTTGCCTATATGAAACTTTAGAATTCACATTAGTATAGTACTTATGTGTTTCAAAATTGACTTTTTTAATTTACTTCTTAGGCTTGGTGAAAAGATTGAAAATAGTTCTTTGCTTACTAGTTTGAGTATTATCTCTTCAACATCGAAAATGTTATTACTAATGAAATTCCTTAGGTGTTTTTCCATTTTTAGGAAGCTAAAATTGTCAACATCTATTTTACAAAAGTAGTCTGTAGGGATTTGTAGTGAGTTTACTGTGTTTAACTCTTCTAGACTTTTGGGTAGAACTAACTTGTGTTGATTCCTTTCATCAAAGTTTATGTATGAAAGGTTAATGTTTAAGTTATTGTGTTTTATGAAATTAAGGTATTCTCTATAATACTTTTCTAGAACTAAAAAGATTACTTTTATGTGTTCTCCTTTGAAGTTTACTTCTCCGAAGAATTCTTTTTTACTGGCTAATCTGTGGTACTTTTGTAATTGTTTCTTTTTCCTGCCGTCTAGCCTATGTCTGCTCCATTCCCATACAAAAGCTACTTTATCATTGTACATTATAAAATCAGGTGTTAGGAATTCTTCATCAAAAAATATTTTTGGTCCTACGATAGATTTATAGTTCAGAAATTTTGAGAATACGAATAGTTTAGGTATCAGAATTTCTGATAGGCTATCCATAATGCTTATTTACCCAAGATGAAATTTCTTAACTTTTCTGCTATATACTCTAGGGTGTCTAGAATGTCAATGTAGTAATTACTGTTTTCCGAGTTGTATAGCTCATCGTTTAGTATCTTAGAAATGTCATTGATTTCCTGGATTAGTATTTCAAAGTCCATACTTATCTCAGTGTTGTTCATTTTCTCCTCCGTTGGTTTTAACTATTAATATTTTGATGTTTGAAAGATTTTTTATCAATATTATTTGTTGTTAGTGGTTTGAAATTTCTCTCTAAGTTTCTCGTATACTATTTTAGGGACTTTGTTGCTAACATCCCCGCCAAATTTAGCCACTTCTTTTACTATTGAGGAACTGACGAACATGTTTTCTTCACTGGACATGAAGAATATTGTTTCTACGCCGGAGAGATGTGAATTCATCAGAGCCATCTGAAGTTCATATTCAAAGTCTGATACAGCTCTTAGTCCTCTTATTATTGCTAATGCTCCTACATCTTTTACAAAATCAACGAGTAAGCCTTTGAAGGTTTTAACCTCTACTTTCTCATTATCCTTGAATATTTCTTTTATCATTTCTAGCCTTTCTTCTACTGAGAACAATGGATTTTTATGACAAACTTCTTCAGGAATAGCCACGATTACCTTGTCAAATAATTTGAGTGCTCTAATGATTAGGTCAACATGACCGTTTGTTATTGGGTCGAAAGTTCCAGGGTAGACAACAATTCTTTCCATTATATTAATCCCTTGTTCCAAGCAATTATTTTATCTTTGCCTCTAAGCTTTGCGACATATAGAGCTTTATCGGCTAAGTCAACCAATGTTACGGGGTCCTTTGTGTCTGAGGGGAATTCACTTGTACCAGAACTTATAGTTACATTAATTCCCTTTTCTTTCATTAAATCTTCGAATTTTCTTTTGATTCTACTGAGGAAGGCTATAGCTCCAGCTTTGCTAGTTTCCGGCAGGAGTATTATGAATTCATCGCCTCCGTATCTACAAACGACATCTTCTGCTCTTTTGTTAAGGTCAATTGTCTTTGCAAATGTTTTTATAACATTTGTACCTACATCTTCCCCGTACTTAGCATTTATATTTTTTAGGTCATCTATGTCTATGATCGCTACTGAGAAGAAAAGGTTGTACCTTTCTGCTCTTTTGCTTTCAGCCCAGAGAGCTTCCTTGAAGTACCTGTAGTTATAAAGTCCTGTCATTTCGTCTACATAAACTTTTAGCATTGATGAATCGTATAAGAAGATTTCTATAACAACGGGGTTTTTTAAAACTTCTGTGTTGTATGTGAAATAATCTATAACGGCTGTTCTTATACTTACAGCTCTGCCTAGCTTTTTTGATAGTTCAATGTGTCTTTCTTTTATTTTGTTCCAATGCTCTTTAGCAATATCTTCGGGAAATTCTAGGTGTGAGATAATTTCAAGTAGGCTTGAGTAAAAAATTTCTTTGTCACTTTGGTTTTCTATGGAGTTGTAGAGATTATCGATCTCTTCGAAGAGTTTTTCACCTAGAAGGTATTCCTGATTTAAAAGGTCTATTATCCTGGCTCTCAGTATTCTGCTAATTTCAATGTTAGCCATAAAAAAATTATTACTTTACTTTATTTTCAAATTCAAATTTGAAGAACTTTGCTAGAAAATTAGCACTCAATTACTGAGAAACTGTTATGTTTTTTATTTAGGAGATGCAGAGCATCTCTACACTCTTCAGAGTGTTTAAACAAAAAGTGTTAGTAATGACTGAGTACTTTAAGCAATTAATTTAAAG
>JAPYWX010000094.1 GCA_028276145.1 Spirochaetota bacterium | reverse complement strand
CAATGTTAGCCATAAAAAAATTATTACTTTACTTTATTTTCAAATTCAAATTTGAAGAACTTTGCTAGAAAATTAGCACTCAATTACTGAGAAACTGTTATGTTTTTTATTTAGGAGATGCAGAGCCTCTCTTCGCTCTCTAGAATGATAAGGAAGTACTTTTGAATATATAGTGTTTAGAGCACTCAATTAAGAAAACGCTATAAGCACCCATTCCATCCATACTATTTAATGTTATAGAGGTTTCATCTTTCTAGACTCTCTGTAATTAAGAATAATAAAGTACTATTAAGCACCCAACAGTATTTGATTGTTGAGAGGCATTGCTTCTTAGAGGCATCGCCTCTTAGAGGCATAGCCTCTCTACACTCTTCAGAGTGTTTAAACAAAAAGTGTTAGTAATGACTGAGTACTTTAAGCAATTAATTTAAAGGGTGCTGTTAAGCACTTAAGTAGTTATTAGTGACACCAATGACTTTGTAATGTTCTTTCTATTTAATGTGTATATGTGAAAGAACTTTACACCGTTTTGGTACAATTCTTGTATTTGGTTATAGGCTATTTCTAGTCCTACTTTTTCTTGGTCTTCTGGGGTTATTTTGTCATTGAATTTATCAATTATTTTTTGAGGTATCTTAGCACCTACTTTTTGAGCAAAGTTCATAATTGTTGATATGTTACTTATTGGCATTATTCCTGGTATTATTGGTTTGTTGATACCTTTCTTTTGGCATTTTTCTATAAAGTTTAGGTAGTAGGAGTTATCAAAAAACATTTGCGTTATGCTGAAATCTGCCCCTGAATCAAATTTTTCTTTGAGGTATTCAATTTCCTTTTCTATGTTGTTAAATTCAGGGAATCCCTCAGGATATGAGCTTGTTGCTATACAAAATTTGTTGGGGAATCTGTCAGTTATGAATCTTGTGAATTCTAAGGCATTTTTAAATCTTGCTTTGGAAATATCAAATTTCCCTTCAAGGTCCTTAGGAACATCGCCTCTTAGTGCTAATATGTTTTCTATCCCTATGTTAGCATAGCTTAGAAGTAGATTGTGAATTTCTTCTTCGGTATGTGTTAGTGCTGTTAGGTGTGGCATGATTGGTATGTTAAACTTTGAATTTATGTATTTCACAGCATCAAATGTTTTTTCTTTTGTGCTTCCTCCTGCACCATAGGTTACTGACACAAATATAGGTGACAAGTCAGAGAAAAAATTGAATTCACTTAAGAAGTTGTTAAATGCTTGTTGGTCTTTTGGTGGGAAAAACTCAAAAGAGAACTTTAACTTAGAACTGGTGCTACTGAGCAAAGAAGATATTTTCATAAACTAATATTATAGCCTAATTTTGTAAGAGAAGGCAAGTTGATAAATCCTAACCGAAAATCCAAGAGCCTAAGGATTGATTTTTTGTTCAGCAATAGTGCTTTTAAGTATTATAAGGAGGTGATTAGGTTCTAATCAGCACATAATTAAAAGTGCTATAAACACTTTAAGAGTTCTTACTTTGTTTTATTAGTTTAACAAAATAAATACTGTATAACTTAATTTGTTATTATGTGATGTTTTCTTTTACAATGGATTTTATGAAGGAGTTTAAGGTTGGTGTTTTGGGAGCTCCTAATGTTGGTAAGACTACTCTTTTTAATCATCTTTCTGGAGCTAATGAGAAGGTCGGAAATTGGCCTGGTACTACTGTAGAGAGGAAGGAGGCATATATATATCATGGTGATATGAAGGTAACTCTTGTTGATGTTCCGGGGTGTTATTCTTTGATTCCTTCATCTTATGATGAGAAGGTAGCTAGTGATTTTCTTTATAGGGAAAAACCTGATTTAGTTGTAGTTGTAGCAAATGCTACAAATCTGTACAATACTCTCTATTTAGCTGTCGAGATTATTGAATTGGGTTTTAAGACTATAGTTGTTCTCAATATGTTTGACAAGGTTAAAGACAAGGGTATTGAGATAGATATTAAAAAGATAGAAGAGAAGTTAGGAGTTAGGGTTATACCTGCTGTAGGAAATAAAGGAATAGGAGTAAAAGAGATTAGAAATGAGATAATAAAAGCTTTATTAGATAGGAATTATAAGCAGAAGGAGCTCAACATACCTTATGTTAATCCTGTTAGTGATGCAATTTCTGAGATAGAGAAGATAATAGTTAGTAAGGGATATTCTGATGTTTTTAGTCTTAGAGGTGTTGCTGTAAAGATTTTGGAGAAGGATAGACATTTTATTTCTTGTTATTCACCTTACCTTGATGTAATAGGCAAGGTTATAGATGTTGCTGAGAAAAGATTACTTAATTTGTCTAGTGATGATGTTGAGGTTAGTATCGTAAGGGCTAGGTATTCTTTTATTAATCAAGTTCTGCATGAATCTGTGAAGAAGGTGGGTACTCCTAGGGAGAGAATCCAAAAATTTGTTGATGATTTACTTATAAGTAGAGTGTGGGGGCTTTTGATTTTCTTAGGTGTGATGTTTGGAGTTTTCAATTTGATTTTCATTATTGGTGAGCCTTTGGCTAACCTTATTGAGAGTTTGTTTTCATCTCTTTCGGCATATATTTCTTATTTAGGTGAAACTAACGGTTGGAATAGTTTGTTTGTTTCTTTTTTGACTGATGGTGTAATTTCTGGTGTTGGTTCTGTTTTGGTTTTCCTTCCTTACATAATGGTGATGTTTCTTTTCATTGGTATACTTGAGCAGTCTGGCTTTTTGGCTAGAAGCGCTATTATGATGGATAAAATAATGTCTTCGTTTGGCTTGCATGGTAAATCTTTTGTACCTATGCTTTTGGGGTTTGGTTGTAATGTTCCAGCGATAATTGCTACTAGGGTTCTTTCATCTGAAAAGGACAGGATAATAACCATTTTGGTTTTACCTCTTATTACTTGTCCTGCTAGACTTACGGTCTTTGTTGTTTTTGGTGCTGCACTTTTTAAGAATTACCAGGGATTAATAATTTTTATTATGTACTTACTTGGTATAGTTCTTGCCGGGCTTGCAGGTATAGTTTTTAGAAAAACTATAGCAAAGGGTGAAATTTCTGTTTTTGTTATGGAATTGCCTGATTATCATCTTCCATCACTAAGGCTTTTATTGTCTGAGATTTGGTATAGATCGTTTATTTTCTTGAAGAACGCAGGAACTGTTATTTTCTCTGTTGTTGTTTTTGTTTGGCTTATGAGTTCTTTACCTTTTGGTGTTGAATATGCATCTCAAGATTCTTTGATAGGTATCATCGGTAGAGCAATGACACCAATTTTTTATTTTAATGGCTTTGGTGAACACTGGCAAATTTCTGTTTCCTTGCTTACGGCTATTCTTGCTAGAGAAACGGTCATAAGTACCTTGGGTACTCTTTATGGTGTCTCGGAAGAGGGAATAACAAATGTTATACCACATGTTTTTACTCCACAAATGGGATTGTCATTCCTCATTTTTATGCAGGTTGCTATGCTTTGTATAGCAACTGCTACTGTCATAAAGAGAGAAATAGGGCTAAAATGGGCAATAGTCGGATTCTTCTATACCATAATATTAGGTTGGATACTTAGTGCATTAGTGTTCCAAATCGGAAGTTTACTTTTCTAACTAAAAGTCATAAACATCAACTTTTATATTCTCTGCCTCATCATTCCTAAGTGCAATCCTTATATCTTTTACCTTTATGACTACATTTGAATTAAAAGGAGTAACATTCTCTACTGAAAATTCATCACCTTCGAATATGCCCATCCTTATTATCTTAGTTTTTAATTTTTCATCTCCGTCTATCTTCACGATTTTCCCCTTCTGTCCCTTCTTGAGCTTACTTAGCTTCATCATCATAATTAAAATTTAACAAATTATTGATTAATTTTCCAACAAAAGTAATTTTGTTAAAAGAATCAAATTTAGTTTGATGTAGTTAAAAATCTACGATTCAAATATATCTTTTCTTAGTTTATTTTTGTCTATTTCTACTGGGTATTTCCCTGAGAAGCAGGCGTTGCAGAAGTTTGTTTTGTTTACTTTTAGTATGTTCATCATATCTTCAACTTCTAGGTATTTGAGGCTGTCTACTCCTATGTAGTTGGCTATTTCTGGTATTGACATTTCGTTAGCTATTAATTCTTTTTCTGTTGGAAAGTCAATGCCGAAGTAGCAAGGGTATTTTACGGGTGGAGATGCTATCCTTAGGTGTATTTCCTTAGCGCCGTGTTTTCTTAGGATTGAGACAATTCTTTTCATTGTTGTTCCTCTTACTATTGAATCGTCTATGAGTACTATTTTTTTGTCTTTTACTACTTCGTCTGCTACGAAAAATTTTGTTTTTACTACGTTATCTCTTGACTGTTGTTTGGGTTGTATGAATGACCTTATGGTGAAGTGGCTTCTTACTAATCCTGTTCCTAGGGGTACTTGTGATGCTTGTGAATATCCTAGTGCTGCTATGAATCCGGAGTCTGGTATTGGTACAACATAATCAAATTTTTTGTCTTTGTCGTACTTTGCTAGTGCTTTACCGCATTCGTATCTAAAATTGTATACGCTTTCATTGAATACAGTGCTAGATGGTTTAGCGAAGTACACAAGTTCAAATATACAATGAGACAAGTTATTAACTCCTACTCTTATTTCTTTTTTCTCTCCTTCGTCTATTATTACGATTGAGCCAGGTTTTACTTCTTCGATTTCAAACACTTCTATGCATTTTAGAGCTGTATCTTCTGAGGCGAAGTAAAATGTATCATGTTTTTTGCCGTATACCAATGGTCTAAAGCCGTTTTTGTCTCTGAATGCTATTATTTGGGTATCAAAGAGTAAAACTATTGAAAAAGCACCTACGAATTCGTTTATTGCTTTTGATACTGCTTCTTCAATGTTTAGAGTTTTGTTGTATGTTTTTACTATGTGGTGTAGTATCACTTCGCTGTCTGTTGTTGTTGTGAATGTATGTCCTTCCTCCATTAATTTTGTCCTTATTTCGTATGCATTGACTACATTTCCGTTGTGTGCTAGAGCTATTTTTTTGCCGTCTATTGTTCCTGAAACAAACGGCTGGAGGTTAGATGCTTCGTCAGAGCCGGTTGTTGAATATCTAATGTGTCCTATGAGAGTTATTATATCTAGATTATTTTCTGTTAACTCTCTGATTGAGAATAAATCTTTTACTAAGCCTTGGGTCACGAACCTGTTGAATTTGTAGTTTTTGTCAATAAAGCTAATACCGCATCCTTCCTGTCCCCTGTGTTGTAGTGCGTTCATCATTAAGAAAACTTCATTTAGTATCTCTTTGTTATTGGCGTTTCTATTGTATACTGCTACTATTCCACACTTCTCTTTACTTTCCATGTATTAATTATAATCATTTTGAGTTTCAAAATGTTAGAAAGTTAGTTGTTTTAAAAACTGTTGAAAGTTTTTGTTTTTTTATTCAAAATTAGGTCCTAAACTATGAAAAGGTATGTAGTAAGTTGTAGAGTAATAACTCCGCTTTTTATGGGTGGGGCAAATCGACAAGCTGAATTGAGGACTCAGTCAATAAATGGAATGCTCAGGTGGTGGTTTCGTATTGCTGGTGGTAGTGAGGATGATGAAAAAAGATTATTCGGATGGGGTGGCGAAAAGGCAAATCAAGGGTTAGTGAGGATTTTTATAAAAGAACCTTCTTTTGAATCACAGCCGTTTTTATCGGGACAGGAAGGCTATAATTATTTGGGCTTTTCGTTGAAGATGACAAAAAGAATGTCAGTACCTGTTGGTACCGAATTTAAAATGAAAATTTCTTTTCACCCTAAATCTACTGAAGATGATATTAAAAAATTCTTTGCTACTTTGTGGCTTGCTTTTAATCTGGGTAATTTTGGTAGTAGGAGTAGAAGAGGTTTCGGCTCAATCAAAATTGAGAAAATTGAGGAAGACGGCAGGGATATAACAAACAATTGTTTCGGGTTGAATTTTCTACCTGATGAGGACATTAAAATTTGGATTAAACAAAATTTAAGCATGATAAAAGGAATTCTTAAAACTTCGGATAGTGGAGCTAGGGAAGGTATACCTTATCTGTTTAATAATCTCTTACCTTACGTTTTTAAACCCAAGGAAATCTGGCAAAACTTATTAAATGAAATAGGTCAAAAATACATGGAGTTTAGAAAACCTAA
>JAPYWX010000093.1 GCA_028276145.1 Spirochaetota bacterium | reverse complement strand
ATAATTTTTAACTTTAAGGAGGTGGAAGTAGAAATGGCGCTGTATGTAGAAATAAAGGATGGAGAGAGCTTTGAGAATGCTTTGAAGAAGTTTAAGAAGTTTGTTGAGATGGAAGGTGTATTATCCGAGTATAAGAAACATCTTAGATACACTCCGCCCAGCGAAGAAAAGAAAGAGAGGAGAGCAGCACTTGAGAGAAAGCTAAGAAAACTTAATGTAGCCAAAGGCAAGAAAAAGTAATTTAGATTTTTGTTTTTGTAATGCGGGATCGTCTAATTGGCAGGACGGCTGACTCTGGATCAGCTAGTGGAGGTTCGAGTCCTCCTCCCGCAGCCATGCCCCCATCGTCTAGCCTGGTCTAGGACATCACCCTCTCAAGGTGGAAACACGGGTTCAAATCCCGTTGGGGGCGCATGTATGATTTCCGTGCTGCTCTCCTTGGTTTCTTGATTTTATTTTCTATCCCGCTTGGTGCTTTTTCTCAAAAAGTTGAATTTAAGGTAAAGGTGGAATTTTTTAATAAAAAAAGCGTTGAAGGTAAGTTTTTGTTTGATTCTCCTTATGTAAAGTTGAATCACGAAGAAAAAGGTGTTCTTTATACAGAGAACATCAACCTAAGTAATGTTGAGTTTATACATCCTGTTACCTGGTTTCCTGAAGTGAATAATATTGAGAATACTAAAAAAATTTCCTATAACTTCTTCCCTGTCGAGTATGTTGTTAAACTCAAAGATGGGAAGTATTTAAATGTTGTTGGTAGGGTGAAGGAATTTGAGATTTTTGATTTTGTAACCGATTATGGTAAATCAAAAATATATACTTACTTTGTTGACTACTTGGTTTTTGATAAGCTCGGTAATGCTAAATGGAAAAATTCCGGAACTTCGGAATTAAATAAAAACTCTAAAAAGCCTCACCCTAATGTCGCATATTACATTTACTTCTTCTAAACGTTGGTAGTATTTTCTTATTTATTATAAGATTAGGAGAGGCGTTAGCCTCTCTTAGAAGTGAAAATAGATGCTTAGTAATAATTTTGTGTGTTGAGTTTGAATTTGATGGATGGTGAATTCTTACTATTTCTTTATAGAGCGAAAAGAAGTGTAGCCTCTAAGTTATTTAATTACTCTTTATGAATATCCGATAAAATAAAAGGTTATGAGGAAAGTATTTTTTGCTTTAGGTGTTGTTATTTTGGTTTTTGTTGGGGTACTTGCTTTTTCCGTTGACAGAATAACTTTAGTGACAACTGACGGTTCTGTAATAAATGTTCCGATGACTCCGCAGTATACGAATATAAACTTTTCGTTGAGAAGTGAGTACGGTAACCTCACATTCAATATTACAATCATTGATAAGATAATATTAGTGACTAACAATGTTCATAGCGTTTACACCAAAAAAGGTGAGATAATCCAGGGAACTATAACTTCGCCGAACATCGTTTTTCCAACAAAGTACGGAAACTTAAGTGTTCCACCTAGTGAGATAGGTAAGCTCATAGTGATAATGAGTAATGTAACTTTTTAAAGATTAGTAAACCCAATCTAATTTAGGTTTGATTATAGTACTTATTAATCCTCCGTAAATTATGTAGAATAGTGTAACGAAGGGATAATAGAACAAAGTGTATACCATGAATTCAATTATATTGAATCTGAATTTGAATAATTTAGAAAATGCGAAGAAAATACCTACGTTCACTAAAAGTGAGATACCCAATGATGTGGAACTTCTTAATAGCAAGAAGGTTAATAAGTATGAATGTATGAATGCACTAACACCTAAAGGGATTCCTAATTGTGAGATTATGTTAAAGATAGTTAGTTGAGTTTCTGGTAAGGAGAAAAATAGCCAAACCCCTCCGCTGACTATTACCGAACTGAAGAGGACAACCCCTACTAACAAAACTGCTGGTAAATGTTTAATGTAGTTGCTAATGTTTATAAAAATATCTCTCCACCAATATTTCATTCCTAAAGCCCATTTTTTCCTCTGATTAATCCATTCAAATATGTTGTTTGGTACAAGAGTTTTTACCTTTAAGTCGGTGGGATAGGAAAATTTTACATTGTTACTTAAACTTTTTAGAGCCAATTGCCAATCTTCGTTTATAACCTTTGAAAATTTACCGAGTTTTAGGAAGGTTTCCTTCTTTATAGCAAATGCAGATCCACAGAGAAATAGGTTCTTGCCTAAAACCAAAGTTGTTAGTAAACTAGCAATTGCACCTGATAAATAGTCATAGCTAACAATCTTGCCAAACAGGGAGTCTGCCTTCCCCTCCTTGGGCATTTCAAGAATATCACATCTCTCCATTTCTTTGTTTATTTTTGATAGAAAATAGATATCATCCGGTAACTCAACATCGTTGTCTAAAAATACCAATATTTCACCACTTGCAATATCTACAGCACTATTCAAAGATTCAACCTTCCCAAGCCTGATACCGTTAGTTATTACCTTGATATTGCTCTCAAATTTCTCTATTACCTCCCTTATACTTTCAGTTAATTCGCCGTCTACAATTACTATAATTTCCTTGTCCTTAAGGGTATTTTTTACTAACTTGCTTAAAATATCTTCAAGGTATTTGGGATCTTTGTAAACAGGTATCAATACGGAAACTTTCATATACACTCCTCAGTGTATAATATAAACATTAACTGAATAGTTAGTCAAATAATTATGAGGGTGTTCCAAAATTTGATAATTAGATGTCAGGATGATCACGTGAGGCTTGTGGTGGTAGTAGTTGTGGATGGTAGGGGCAATGCGGTGATAATGAGCTGTGAGGCAGGAGGGCCGTATGCGAGTAAAGTGGAGATGTTGAAGGGAATTTTGGGGAGGGTGAGGAGGTTGGAGAATGTGCTTTTTTAGCGGACAGGGGTATGATGCCGTTGATGTCATACAAGGGATTTTGGAGCTTGGTGGAGTACCGAGTATAAAGATGAAGAAGACATTCAGGGGGAGAGAGGCATACTTTGAGGGAGTTGTCCAGGGAGAGCTGGGAGAGGTATGGGAGGGGTAGGTACAGGGTGGAATCGGTATTTGGCTTGATGAAGCAGAAGCTTAGTTTGGGCTTCAGGTTGTCAGGGAAGATGTGGTTAAGAAGGTGGCAATTGCTTTTGCTCTCTTGTGGAACATCTACATGTTGTGGGTGTTTTTATTTTTGTCCTTCCTCCTCCATCTCAAAACCAAAATCCATCCACCTAAGTATTTTTGGAACACCCTCGTTGAAGTTTGATATCTAATATCGCAATTTTCTAAAATAAATCAAAAAGGTGGGAGTATGGTTGAAGAAATCAACAATCTTGTGAATATGGCTAAAGAGGCAGGTATAAGGAATTTCAGCTTTAAAGGGAAGGGAATAAGGATATCATTTTCTTTTGCTAGAGGGCATGAAGTTCCTACTGTTCAGGAAATTGCTGAGTTGCCTCAGCATGAAGTAGTTGAGGAAGTTGCTCAGCCTTCTGAGGTTGAAGTTAAATCTGAGTTTATAGGGATTCTTCTTTGGGAAAAGAAAGCAGATGTAGCACCAGGTTCTAAGGTAAAGAAGGATCAGATAATAGCTTATGTTGAATCTTTGGGAGTGAAGCACGAAATTAAATCTCCCGTGGATGGAGAAATAAAGGAAATTTTACCTGATGGTTCAATTGTGGATTACGGAAAGGTGATATGTAGGATACTACCAGCTTAGAATGTCTTTTCGTAGAGTTTTGAAAATATACTCAGAGTTATCTAATCTCCTACCTTCTTCAGTTTTTTGGGGCGTTGTAGTTGGTGTTTTCACTCTGTTTCTTTTATCCTTGTTTTTGTTATTTTATGATTTGGTTACAAAAAATGTTTTGGGGGTTGTAAGAGATTTTATTATATTTTTGCTTTTGTTTTTATTTCTCTGGGTTGTTCATGTTGGTTCTAGGAATATATACATTTTGGTGAGGGCTTTTAGGAAGCTAGGGATATACCAATATCCAATCGTTAGATTGGAAGATTTTGGAGTGTATATTGAGAAGAATGTTAGAATCTTACTTTCTAAGTTAAATTCTTTAGTAAAGGAAAACACATTTATTCATAATGCTTTGGATACTATCCCTATCGGGCTAATAATACTTGATGAAGATGATTTGATAGTTTTTTGTAATAGTTTTATTAAAAATTTCTTTGGAGTTAGTAGGGATTATACGGGGGATAAGGTAACGAGTTTGATTTTTGAAAAAAGTTTATTGGATGCAGTGAAGAATGTAGAGGATGGAGCTAAAATAATTTCTGTTAACTTACAAGGAGTAGAGAAGAGCCTAAAAGTTAGTGGTCTCAAGGTTGACTCAAGAAAGGTGGTGTTTATTGAAGATATCACAGATATTGTTAACTTAGAAAATACTTTGTCACTTACTACTAGTATAATATCGCACGAAGTTAATACACCTCTTACTAATATTCAGCTGGTTTTTGAGAACTTATTGTTATCTCGAAATATACCAAAGGAGCTTGAGAAAATAATGTCTTCTAATCTACATAGGCTTAGGGTTGTTATGGCTAATATAACGAGCTTATCAAATGTCATAGCGAATAAGTCTGTAGTTCTTAGAAAGCGTTTCAATTTAAAAGAAATGTTACAAGAGATATTGGAAAGCTTTGGTGTGGATTATGCAAGCAAAAATTTGAAATTCAAGCTGAGCTATGAGGCTCAAGAAGAGGTATATGGTGACAGTGATAAGTTTAATTTGTTGCTTACTAATGTTATTGAAAATGCTTTCAAATTCTCAAAGGAATTTGGTGAGGTAGAAGTAAAAGTTTACACCAAAGATTATGGAAAGTTATGTATAGAAGTTTTGAATGAGGTTGATAGGGAGATTCCTGATAGTGAGATAAAAAATGTTTTTAACAAATTTTACAGGGCTCAAAATTCCTACACTATAAAAGGTAAAGGGCTAGGGCTTTACATAAGTAAGCTTTTGTGTGATATGATGGGCATGGAAATAAAAATAACTTCTGAGGGCAAGAAGGTAATTGTTACTGTATCTGAGATATAACATTCTTTATGTAAGAGAGGCTTACGAAATTGAAGTTTTCTTTGTTTTCTTCGTACCACTTTAAAAGTGTGCTTATTGTGTTAGGTCTTATGTGACCTATTGCTATGCAATATCCTTTTTGGGTTGCTACCTCTTTCACTCTCTCAAGTTGAGAGAGGATATAATATTCGGAGGAGTTATTGTCAATAAAAACATCTCTTACTAAAATGTGAATTCCGTATTGTTTTGCTACCCTAGGAGTAACTGAATTTATAGTTGTGAGAGAATCAAGAAATATTTTACCTCTTGATGATAGGTATCTAAGAACTGTTGTCATTACTCTTTCGTCTGCTGTTGCTAATGAGCCCATGTGATTGTTAAGGCCGATGCCATCTATTTCGTTGAATGCTTCATCAAGGAGTTTGATTATTTCATTGTCACTCATTTTTGTTGATATGTAAGGTTTTATGTTTAATTTTTTCTTTATCGTTTCCATTGGCATGTGTACTATAACTTCTTTGTTGTATTTTTTGGCGAGAGAAAAAATATCTTTTGAATATTCTTGAAATGGTATTATAGCTACTGTTATTGGTATTTCTGAGGTCAATGATAAAGTTACAGTGTCGTTGACAAAGTAACCGTAATCATCTATTACTATTGAAACGAAAGGTTTGGATGTTTTTAACCTTTTTGTTGGTTCTGGTTGTTTTTCTTCTCCTTCTTCTAGGTATTCTGTAGGTTCTTCTTGTTGGGTTTGTTGTGAGCTTTTGGTATCTAGTTCATGGTAGATTTCATATATTGTTGAGGATTGTGTTAGTGAGCTTTTAGCTATTTTTTCGCTTAGTAAGGGAATTATGAATATTATGAATGCTATTGAGAGGAGATATATAAGAGAAGAAACGATAATGCTTTTTTTCATATTTCAAAAATTATCGGAAAGAAAAAGTGCTTTCTCTAACTAGAGCATTTCTATACTATTCAAAAAGAGATGCGAAGTCTCATAGTAAAAGTTCCTTAAAGCACATTGTACATAAAGGTGCTTAGTAGCACCTTCTTATTTTTAAATCAATAAACGAGCAGTAGCCTGTTGTATTTTTTAACAGCCTTCTCTTTAACTAAGGGTGTTCCAAAATTTGATAATTAGATGTCAGTATGATTAAGTAAAGGTTTTATGAAGAGGAGTATATTGACATTGGAGATGATTTATATTTCGGTTAAATACCTTCTCTCAAGGATTAGGAATG
>JAPYWX010000092.1 GCA_028276145.1 Spirochaetota bacterium | reverse complement strand
GTCTTGACTTTTGTCTATATATTTTGTATCATATTTAAATTATAGTATTTTAAGGGGGGCTTATGACAGAGGTTTTGAAGGTTGGTGACAAAGTACCAAACTTAATTTTTGATGTTTATGATCCAGCAGAAGAAGATTTTAAGGTTGTTAACCTTGAAGACGTTTTGAAAGAGGGTAAGTGGGTTATTCTCTTCTTTTATCCTGGTGACTTCACTTTTGTTTGTCCAACAGAGCTAAAAGACTTGGCTGATAAGTATGGAGATTTGAAGAAGTTAGGAGCAGAAGTATTTTCAATGTCTACGGATAGTAAATATGTACATATGGCTTGGCAGAAAACTGAACCATTTCTTAAAAATGTAAAATTCAAAATGGGGTCAGATGGTAATGGTACAATATCAAAATTGTTTGGAATATACAATGAAGAGAAAGGTATGTCCAGAAGAGGTACTTTCATAATCAATCCTGATGGTGTACTAGTAGGTATTGAGATAACTTATGACAATGTAGGTAGAAACGCCGATGAATTATTGAGAAAAGTAAAAGCATATGTTTATCTCGCAAAACACCCTGATGAAGCTTGTCCAGCAAAATGGGATGAAGGAAGTAAAACACTAAAGATTTCAAAAGAATTAGTAGGTAGAGTCGGTTATTTCCTTAACTCATAAAGCTCTAACTTACAATAGGCTTGACCTTTTAGTCAAGCCTAATTATCTACAAAGTGTTGTAAGCGTATATAACGTAAACAGTGTGGGCTACCATTCTTTCTTTTGGTCTCGTTATTCCTTCTCTTAGATATATTTCTCTCTCAAGTAACTCAATAGCTTTTATCCTAACAAAATTGTGGTTTTTCAAACTTTTAAATGTTTCCTGTACTTGTTCTATAGTAGGTACCACAATACTTACTGTTCCCCCTCCTTTCAGTGACTTTTTCGCATGAGGAATTATTGTCCAAGGTTCAGGTAAATCAATAATACACAAATCTGCTTCATCTACACCAAAGCCATCAATAGCAACATCTCTAACTTCAAGCACAACCCTATTCAAAAGTCCATACTTCTCAAGATTTTTCTTAGCATTGTTTAAATGTTCCTCTCTCCTATCAAAAGAGAAAACCTTACCATTAGGACCAACTAGAATTGCCAGAACTGTAGTCATGCCAGCTGAACCTGTACCAACTTCAATAACTTTAGCTCCATCTCTCAATGTTGAGTTCATCAAAATATAACCTATGTCTTTAGGGTACATTATGTTGGTTTTTCGGGTAACATTCACCACTAAATCTGCTATTGAAGGCTTTAGGACAAAAAACTTATATCCCTTACTTGTTTCTAAGACCTGTCCCCATTCAACTTTTTCTGGGAAAACTATCTTCCCAAGATGACATTGAAAGAATCCATTAGGTTTGAAAATAACTAGATATTTTGCCTTATCCGAGTTGAATAAGTATATTGGTTCACCTTCTCTTATCATAAATTATTCGACTACCTGTACCTGTATACAATTCTACCTTTTGTAAGGTCATAAGGTGAGAACTCAACAACTACCTTATCCCCTTCTATCATCTTTATGGAGTTTATGCGTATCTTGCCGGAAGGAACCGCCAAAACCTCTTTACCGTTATCAAGCTTAACTTTAAACATTGAATTTGGCAATTGCTTAATAATCACACCCTCAAACTTTAAAACATCATCTTTAGCCATCAACCTACCCCAAGAAGACTGAAAATTTCATTTTTTATATCGTCAAGTGAATTATTTCCATTAACTTTTATTAAAACACCTTTTTGTTCGTAATAATTTATAACTGGCATCGTTTGCTCATAGAAAACTTTGAACCTGTTTCTAACAACTTCTTCCTTATCATCATCTCTCTGTATTAATTCTCCTCCGCAGTAGTCACAGATACCATCAACCTTAGGTTTGTTGTAGTATACATTAAAAACTGCATTGCAGTTTTTACAAACCCTTCTACCACTCAGCCTTTTGACTATTTCATCCTCTGAGGCATCAATCAAAATAACCTTATCAAAAGCAATACCTTTCTCTTCCAGTATTCTTGCTTGGTTCAAGTTTCTAGGAAATCCATCGAGAATATAACCATTTTTGTATATATCATTCTTAAGCTCATTTAAAAGAATATCAGCTATTATCTCATCAGGAACTAGTTTACCGCTCTCAACATACTCCCTTACTTTTTTCCCCAGCTCCGTACTCAGACTGATTTCCTTCCTGAGGATATCACCTGTTGAGACATGAGGAATATTAAGCTTCTCACTGATGAACTTACTTTGTGTTCCCTTACCAGCGCCCGGAGCTCCTAATATAAGGATTTTCATAAACTAACTCCAATACTTTTCGTAGAAAATTGCTAGCTTCTTCTTAACATCCTGAGGTATCTTATCCTTTGAAGTCATTATAGCAAATTTAGCTGCCTCCTCACAAGAACACTTTCTGTCTTCGTCAATGTTTTTAATTATGACTGGCAACATTCTGAGAATATTCCCTATATTTTTGTTCATATAACTAAGGACCATCTCGACAGTGACATCTTCATGCCCTTCATACCAACAATCATAATCTGTCACCATAGATATAAGAGAATAACATATTTCTGCTTCCCTAGCTAGTTTTGCTTCACCTGCCGCTGTCATTCCAATTATATCAGCTCCCCATTGCCTAAACATATGGCTCTCAGCTCTACTTGAAAACTGAGGTCCCTCAATGGTTATATATGTCTTACCCGTATGAACTGTTATATCCTTAAGGTTCTCATCAATTATTCTTTTTATCTCACTTGATAGTTCATTACAAAATGGATCTGCCATCGAAACATGCCCAACAAGCCCAACTCCAAAAAATGTCAATTCCCTCCACCTTGTGAAATCTATAAGCTGTGACGGTATAACAAAATCCATTGGTTTAAGTTCTTCCCTCAAGCTACCTACAGCACTCACTCCTATAAGCTTTTTGACACCCAAATATTTCAAAGCCCAAATATTTGCTTTCATTGGAATATGTGTAGGTGGATACACATGCCCTCTTCCATGCCTAGGCAGGAATGCTACCTTTTTACCTTCAACATCAACTATAGTTATCTTATCCGAAGGCTTACCAAAAGGAGTATCAATGTCTATTTCATCAATAACCTTAGCCGATGAAAAATTATAAAGCCCGCTACCACCAATAACACCTATTTTCACAGTTCCAACCATCTCTTTCCCCTTCTAAGAAAAGGCTAGAATAAGAATAAAAAATATAGTAAACAAACTTCAAGTTTATAGTCAAAATACTAAAGAATGTGCTATTAAGCACCCAACCTAAAATTCTAAGGGAGCTAAAACAATATTTAAAAAAGTACTTCGAGCAAAAGTGCCACAAAAATGATTCTTAAAGAATTTCTAACGCACTGAAAACTTAGAACCTATTACGTATACTCAGCATTTATTTTAACATAATCGTAGCTAAGGTCTGTTGAATAAACAAAATACGAGAACTTACCTGCATTAAGATTAATATCAATCGTTATCATTTTATCTTTCAGTATGTCGTTTTTCTCATAGCCTATGAAATTACCTTCTTCAAATATTGTTACATTGTTTACCTTTACTTGAAGTTTCGAAGGATTTATACTCACGCCTGATGAGCCTATAGCCGCTATTATTCTACCCCAGTTAGGATTTTCGCCAAATAACATAGTTTTTACAAGTAAAGAATTAGCTACTCTTCTAGCTACTTTCTCAGCTTCCTCCTGCTTCTTTGCGTTTATAACATTAATTTTTACGACTTTGGTCACCCCCTCACCATCCTCAACTATCATCAAAGCTATATCATTAAGAGTAGCTTTTAAGTGTTCAAGAAATATTTGATACTTTTCGTCCTTTTCCTTCACTTCAAAGCTCGAGTTACCATTAGCTAACACAAATACCGTATCGTTCGTACTCATATCACCATCAACCGTAATTCTATTAAAAGTTTCCTCTACTGCTTCCCTCAGAGCTTCGTTAAGAAGTTCATAACTTATCTTTGCATCGGTAGTAACAAAACACAACATTGTTGCCATTGATGGGTTTATCATTCCACTGCCTTTACCTATAGCACCAATCCTAAAAGACTCTAAGCCAGAAATATACTGATACGAAGTCTGTTTTATTTTTGTATCAGTTGTCATTATTCCTTCTGCTGCTAAGGAAGAACTATTTTCTACAGAGATTCTTTGAACAAGCTTTGATATTCCATATTCTACTATACTCATTGGTAACTGTTTACCTATTATTCCAGTAGAAGCAACAAGTATTGAATTATTAGGCAAATTCAAGTATTTTTCGGTAATTTCTACCATTGTGCGAGCATTCCTAATTCCCTCTTCTCCAGTCAAACAATTAGCATTACCACTGTTAGCTACTATACCCCTTATCCCTGTAGGGTTTGCTTTTATTATTTCCTGACTCACAATTATAGGAGCTGCTTTGAAGATATTCGTTGTGAAAACAGCACCAACTGCACAAGGCTTATCAGAAAGTATCAAAGCCATATCCTTTTTACCTGATATTTTTATCCCACTTGCTACCCCAGTAGCTTTAAAACCCCTTGGAGCAATTACACCTCCAGATACTTTATTCATAATACCCCCCATCTATATAGTAAAATACACAACCAACATCATTCAAAAATTTCTAAAAATCTAACCTACATCAACATAAGCTTGATTACCATACCTGTGTTTATCTTAATGTTAAGATAGAGATGCGTAGCATCTCTGATGCGTAGCATCTCCGATGCATAGCATCTCCAAAGTAAAAAAATATAGATAGCCATAAAAATTCCATACCTTAAGCCAACTTCCCTTTCCCTTCAAGTAGATTCCAAAGAACTTGAATTTCTCAACAAACCTCATCATTCCTTCTTGACTCACTCTTAGGAAATCCTATAAAATTATTCAAACAGGGGTATTATAATATGGAATTGAGAAAATTCAGACATATACTACCTCCTTTATTAATTTTTCTTAGTTCGGTCTTCATATTCAGCTGCATGTCACCAGTACCTCAGAACGAGATAAATGAAGAACCTTTAATCAGAGTACTCATAGACAGATTACCCCCTTACGGGAAGATAGAATTTAAATCAAAAGGAACATTCACTGTAATTGGTGGTTCTTTATTCGGCAAGGCTATTGAAAACAGGATAGAAATAAAAGCTAATGAATCAGGACTAGTAATAAACGACTCCCCTAGTGAAACAGACACAATAGAAATCTACTCAAGCTCAACAATTAGCTACAACGGAATAGAATACCCCGGTATATTTAGAGTGGTATTAACTAACGGTTACATTTACCTAATAAACGTTTTACCGCTAGAACAGTATTTAGAGTGTGTTGTACCTTCTGAGATGCCAGCAACATGGTCAATCGAAGCACTAAAAGCACAAGCTATAACATCTCGAACGTATGCACTGTATTCAATAAAGAATTCAAAAAATATATTGTTTGATGTTTACGCTTCCTATAAATCCCAAGTTTACAAAGGGCTAAGAAACCTACACCCTAAGTCCACAAGAGCAGTAATTGACACAAGAGGACTTGTTATAACCCACAAAGACGAAATAATACCAGCTTTTTTTCATGCTACTTCAGGTGGATTTATAGAAGATTCTAGCTTACTTCTAGACAAAAGCCTACCTTATCTAAAACCATCTGTAGATAATTTTTCGAAATTCAACTACAGGTCTAGATGGGATACAACTATCAGTACTCGCGAATTTTCCAAAATTATATTTGGCTCAGAAAATATAACAATCAAAGAAATAATTATTCCCTATAGGTTACCTTCAGGCTCAGTGAAAGAAGTAAACATCATTGGAATAACAAAAAACGGTGAAGAAATAAGTAATACCATCTCTGTACATAAGTTAAGGGAATTAATACCTTCCATTCTAAGTCCTAAATTTAGCGTAGAGTTAAAAGACAAAGTTATAAAGTTCAGTGGTTACGGATGGGGACATGGCGTTGGGTTATCCCAATGGGGCTCCAAAGAAATGGCAGAACAAGGATACAACTACAGGGAAATCATCAAATTCTACTTCAAAGACACAGACATAACGAGGCTATACTAAAATGATATTTTATATGTTCTAGTATTAAAATTTTTAACAAAATTTTTTAGGTGGGATTATGGAGTACGAACCAGTCATCGGTTTAGAAGTTCATGTACAGTTAAATACCAAAACGAAACTGTTCTGTAATTGTTCTACAGAATTTGGAGCTGAGCCGAACAGCAATACATGCCCTGTCTGTATGGGATACCCCGGCGTACTACCCAGACTCAACAAAGAAGCACTAGAAAAAGCT
>JAPYWX010000091.1 GCA_028276145.1 Spirochaetota bacterium | reverse complement strand
GTAGACTAAAATCTCTAGAGATTTGTTAGATTTAAAATCTATTCCTATTCCATCTGTGGATATCCTAGCAAGCTCAACAGGCAAGTCTAGAACATATTCTCTGCTGTCTAAGGTTATTTTGTGTAGGTACATTTCTTTGGATTTACATATATCAGCTTCTGAGTTATTTACCCTTATGAACATACCGCTCTTACTTATGTTATCAATGTTACCTATTACCTCTTTGTCTCCACACATAATAATTACTTTGTTTGATGATAGCATCGGATATCTTGGAAAGGCTCTTCTATCATTTTCATTTGCTAAATCAAATTTATCTACTATCTTGTTTTTACCACGTGTTTTAGAATAGTAAAGTAGATTGTCAGCAAACTCTAAAAGTTCCTCAAAGGTGTTGCCATCACCAGGGAATACTGCTATACCACCACTAACCGATATGTTTATACCTTTTTCTGAAAAATGGCTTTTGATACTTTCTCTTATCTTTTCTGCTACAACTCTCGCGCCTATTCGCCTCGTTTCAGGACAGAAGACAACAAATTCATCACCTCCGTATCTAAACAGTATATCTGACCTCCTAAGGTTAGATACAACAACCCTAGCAAACTCCGAAAGAAGCTCATCACCAAACTTATGTCCCATACTGTCATTATAGTACTTGAAGTTATCAATGTCTATAAGTATCAAACTGAAATGTCCACCATACCTGTTTATTCTCTCTATTTCGTAATTCACAAGCGTTTTTAAAAGTAGGTAATTGTAAGAAAATGTTTTTGGGTCCTGGTAAACAATTTCTATGAAGTTTTTGAAGTTCTCTAGCTCCATTATCTTAGGATTTGAAAGCATACCCCTACTTACAAGGTAATCAAAGGCTATTACCCTTATGTCTGTAATTTTTTTATTTTTCTTCAATTCTAAGTGACTCTTGAAAATTTCTTCCCATGTTGTAAGAAGAGTTTCATCGTCTATGTCAATCCCAAAAACTATTTTTGTTAGATCTTTAAGGAAACTGAAATTCTCCTTTATTCCCCTTATCCCTTCTTCCTTGTATAACCTTTCTACCTTCTCTAAGTTTGCCAAAATGTTTTCCTTAGAAAACCTCCTCAAAAGCTCATCACCTATCAAATCTTTTGCTTCTATCATTTTAACTTCCTCCTAAATTAAATTCTATTCTTTAATCTAATTTTGAAGATTTCTAAGAATTTTTTCAACAATATTAGAGTCCCGATTACTTTAAGAGAGGCTTTGCCTCTCTTAATTCTAGAATATATAAGTAAATTAAAAAGTGCTAATAGGCACTTGATGAAGTAATTACTCTTTGAGTTTTAGGATTGCTCCCGAAAATTTTTGTATGAAAAAGGCTTTTTTAATGTATTTATTGTTTTTTTCGTTTTTCTTTATAAGTATGGCACTATGTGATAGTGGGGATTTTAAATTCAAACCGTTAGACAGGAGGCTAAAATATGTTGAAGATTTTTTTAGGCTATATAACGAATGGCTTTATCAGGACTTAGATAATGTGTCTAGAAATATTTATTTCTTAGAATTGGCTTGGGTATTACCATTTGACCATCCCATAAGAGCATTGACACCAATAAGCAACGAAACACATTGGCAAAGATACAAATACCTCGTGAAAATGCATATAGCTGTGTTGCTTACAAAAAATTACCTTGATTTCGGAAAACAGTTTTATAAAGAAAACATATACTTCTACAGTAAAGAATATGAAAAAGAACTACTTGAGGGGTATGACATAGCTGAAACTTATTTCAAATCAGCTCTAGGGTGGTTCAGAATAGCTAAGCAATACGCGAACTTAGTATCAAAGTATGACCCATACATCTACGGTACTACCCTTTATCACATGGAAGATGAATACAAGAAAATAATTAACGGAGAGCTTTACTACGATGTTACCATAAATAGGCTACTTAATAAAATAAAAGAAAACAGAAACAAGCTTAAGTCACTCAGAGATTTCTATTGGGTGGAGCCGATACCATAAGTTTTAAAGTAGGCTGGTAAATCATTGAAAATTCTTGAACTATGGGAGAGATTATAGAGGCTTTTCTAGAGGAAGAGGTAAAGAAATCATATCTTACATACGCGATGAGTGTTATCGTGAGTAGAGCACTACCTGATGTAAGAGATGGGCTCAAACCTGTACAGAGGCGAATTCTCTATACAATGCATGAGCTTGGAGTAAGGCACAACGAACCTTATAAGAAGTGTGCTAGAATTGTCGGTGATACATTGGGTAAGTACCATCCGCATGGTGATGCATCAGTGTACGATGCATTAGTCAGAATGGCTCAGGATTTCAATATGAGGTACCCGTTGATTGATGGGCAGGGTAATTTCGGTTCTATTGATGGTGACCCGCCGGCAGCAATGAGGTACTCGGAAGCTAGACTTACCAAGCTGGCTGAAGAGATGTTAAAAGATATTGACAAGGACACTGTTAACTTTAGACCTAACTTTGATAACTCACTAGAAGAACCTGAAGTTTTGCCCTCAATGGTACCTAATCTACTTATTAATGGTTCAAATGGTATCGCCGTAGGAATGGCAACGAATATTCCTCCTCACAACCTCAAAGAGGTTGTTAATGCTATTATACATTACATTGATAATCCTAACTGCACTGTTTCTGATTTGTTGAAATTTGTCAAGGGACCTGATTTCCCAACTGGCGGTATAGTCGTAGCAGATGATGAAATGATCAAAGGTTACGAAACAGGAGATGGTAGAATAACAATAAAAGCTAGAATAAAGCTTGATAGACTAAAAAACGGTAAGGAAGCAATAATAATAACAGAGATACCTTACCAAGTTAAAAAAACAGCCATAATAGAGAGAATATCCGAGCTCGTTAAGTCAGGTATTATCGATGAAATATCAGATATAAGGGATGAATCTGACAGGGATGGTATAAGAGTAGTTATAGAGCTAAAAAGGGGAGTTGAACCTAAAATCGTTATCAATAAACTGTATAAGCATACCCAACTACAGCAGACTTTTAGTATGAACATGTTAGCACTTGTTAATAACGAGCCAAAAGTCCTGAGCTTAAAGGAGCTAATACACTACTATGTTGAGCACAGAAAAGAGGTAATAATAAGAAGAACAAAATTTGAGCTAAAGAAGGCAGAAGAGAGATTACACATTTTGGAAGCTTTACTAGTCGCTATAAATAACATTGATAAGGTTATAGAGCTAATAAAAAAATCAGCTTCGCCATCTCAAGCTAAAGAGAGACTAAAAGAAACATTTAAGTTTACTGATGTACAGGCACAGGCAATACTTGATATGAAACTTCAGAAGCTAACTTCTCTAGAAATAGAGGACTTGAAGAAAGAATACAATGAAGTAGTAAAGACAATAGAATACCTAAAGTCAATATTGGCTAGTGAGAAGAAATTGCTTGATATAATAAAATCAGATTTGAAGTACCTAGAGCAGAACTATGGAGATGAAAGAAGAACAACAATAGAGTATGGGACAGTTGAAGAGGTTGATGAAAAGGAACTAATACAAAAAGAGGATGTAGCAATAATTATAACAAAGATAGGAATGATAAAGAGGTTGCCTTTGGCTGTGTATAAGTCACAAAGGGCAGGTGGTAGAGGTGTCTCAACTATATCAACAATGGAGGATGATAGCATTGAACACCTTATAGTGGCGAATACACATGATGAAATGTTGATACTTACGGAGAAGGGTAAGGCTTATTCACTGGATGTTTACAAAATACCTGAGAGCTCGAGGGTGTCAAGAGGGACTAATATAAGAACTCTCGTGAGTATACCAAACGATGATTCGATAAGGGCTATCGTAGTATTTGATAGGGATGAAAAAGGTTATATTGCAATGGTGTCAAAAGGAGGTATAATCAAGAAGGTGGATGTAGAAGAATTCAAAAACATAAGATCAACGGGGATAATAGCTTTAGAGACTGACGAAGGCGATGTTTTGGTTGATGCTATATTCACAAGTGGTAACGATGATATAATCATTTGTAGTGCCAATGGCTTGGCACTAAGAATATCAGAGAAAACAGTAAGGCCAATGGGTAGGACTGCTAGAGGTGTCATAGGAATAAGATTAGAGGAAGGGGATAGTGTTGTGGGACTTGTTAAGTATAACGAAAAGAAAGATATGGTGATAGTAACGGAAGAGGGATATGCCAAAAGGTTAAAGATGAACGAGATAAATGTTAAGGGTAGAGGCGGGAAAGGAATGATATACTTCGGTGTAAGTGAGAAGACGGGTAAGGTTGTCAGGGTTCTACCAGTTGAAGAAGAAAACGAGATAGTAATAATAACTGCCAAAGGAATGATAATAAGAATGCCAGCTTCAAATATATCTGTTATGGGGAGACCTGCTAGAGGAATCAAGGCTATAAACTTAAAAGAAGGTGATAAGGTTGTTGATGTAGAGGTATTTGAGTAATGGTAGAGAGGTTGTTCATAGCGGTGGAAATACCCCAAGAAATCAAGGAACTATTCGTTCCTATAACCAACGAATTGAAAAAGGCAAAGAGTAAGATAGTACCAATGGAGAATATACACCTGACGCTTAAGTTTATAGGAGAAACAGACAAAAGAGAAAGCATTATAAAGGTTCTTTCAAATTGCAGTAAGAAAAAGTTTACTCTTAAGTTAAAGGGAGTTGGTGTATTTCCTAATGTTAGTCACCCTAGAGTTTTTTGGGTAGGAGTAGAGAAAAACGAAGAGTTGGAGGAATTATTTAGTTTCGTAGAGGATAGCCTATTTTCTATAGGTATACCGAAGGATGGGAGACCTTTTTCACCTCACATAACATTGTCAAGATTTAAGTTTTCACCTATTCATGGACTAGGTAAGATAATTAATGAATACAAAAACTTTGATTTTGGGACTTACGAAGTGAGAGAATTCCTTTTGTTCAAAAGTAAGCTAAGGGAGCCAAGCCCTATATACACAAAACTCTATTCATTCCCTTTGGTTTGAATTATGAAATTCTTCGAATTATGAAATTCTTTGAATTATAAAATTCTTCGAATTATAAAATTCTTTGAATTATAAAATTCACAGATTTCTTTTAGTTTACATACTTCACATTTTGGTTTGACGGGTTTGCATATAACTTGCCCGAAACCAACCATTAGGTAGTTCAAATCTTTCCAGTACTTTTTTGGTATTATTTCCATAAGCCTGAATTCTGTTTCCTCTGGTGTCTTCGTTTTAACAAGCCCTAACCTGTTTGATATCCTGTGAACATGGGTATCTACACAAATTGTATCCTTGCCGTAGGAAACGGATAGAACAAGGTTAGCTACTTTTCTACCGACATTCGGGAGCTTGATTAGCTCATCAACGTTATCAGGTACCTTGCCACCATACTCTTTGATTATGATTTCTGCTATTTTCTTTATGTTCCTAGCCTTTGTTTTGTAGAAGCCTACGGGATATATTATTTTCTCTAGTTCTTCTAAGGAAATATTTAAGAAGTCTTCGGGAGTTTTACAGATTTCAAACAGTTTTTTAGCTGTTGGGTATGTTATTTCGTCTTTTGTCCTCAAGCTGAGGACAGTAGAAATTAATACTTGGAATGGGTCATTACCTCGCAAATGCATGTTAGCTTTTAGAGGGGAGTCGTATTCGTTCCATACCTCCCTTAGGTAGTTAATGATAAGGTCTATATCTTTTTTCATAGTCCTTCTATTACTATCACCTTGTTTTTTGATGTTTGGCCATACTTTATTTTTATTGATGATTTGGGAACTTTGAAATATTCTGAAAGAAGTTCAATAACTCTTTCATTTGCTTTACCGCCCTCAGGTGCTTCATTAACTCTAATCTCAAATTTGCCATTACCAAGGTCTTTGATACCTTCCTGAGAAGATTTAGGTTTTACCTTAACTTCAATAGTCATGAGACTATTTTATTAGAATTATTGGGTTACAAGCAGCTTCTTAAAATTTCTTCTAGTTCTTCCTTACTCAGTTTTACGGGGTTTTCTTTTATTGATGTTTTCTCAACTATTTTAGCAATATCTTTTTCCTGTATTCCGTAATAAGAGAGCTTCTTTAAGTTTGCCTTTGATAGTTTTTCTTCTAGGAACTTGCCAAGCCTGTCTATTCCCTTCTCGGGGTCATCGGTTGATTCACCATAAAGTAAATTACCAATTTTAGCAAACTTCCTTAAGTGGCTATTGCCGCTTTCTACTAAAATTTTTATGTTTTTCATCGTAGCAGGGTAGAGTAGGTTAGCACATATAACACCATGAGGTATATTATAAAAGCCGCCGATTACTGATGCGAAGCCGTGTACTGCTCCGAGTCCAGCATTAGCCAAAGCAAAGCCTGATATGTAGGCACTGAGAGAC
>JAPYWX010000090.1 GCA_028276145.1 Spirochaetota bacterium | reverse complement strand
TATATGAAAATGAGGCTTGAATCTGAAGAAGTAAGTAAGGAAGAAATGAACATAATCAAAGAAGAGTACTCTGAAAAAATATACAAAATCATAACTTTCCTAATAGAGGACAAAAAGGAGGGGGAAAATGATTGATAAGGTATTTCAATGGATAGTAAGAAATGAAAGAATCATTTTCATATCAGTTCTTATACTCATTTTAATTTCGGTTTATGGGCTATTTTTGATACGAATTGACAACGATGTACTACACTGGTTTTCTAAAGATAGTGAGATTGCCAAGCTCAACTACTATGTGAATGAGAGGTTCAAAAGCAACAACCCAATGGTGATAATGATTGATTTCAAAGACGATGTGTTTACACACGAAAATCTTCAGCACATAAGAAATATTTCAAAACTTATACAAGAGGAAGAAGGTATAATAAATGTTCTTAGTCTAACTGAAGCAGATGATGTAAGAGGTAAAGGTGATACACTAGTTATAGAAAAATTGTTTCCCGAGGATATACCATCCTCGGAAGAGGAAATAAAATCAATAAAAAAGTATGTTTTTTCAAAGGAATCGTTTGTAGGTAGTTTGGTCTCGTACGATTCAAAAAGTGCTAATATAATTGCACTGCCTGATCCTGAAGTAAAAGCAGATGAAATAGGCGCAAAGGTAAGAAAGAAGATTGAAGATTACATAAAATCAAGCAATTTAGATTGTAAACTCTACTTCGGCGGCACACCAATGTTACTGAACTCAATGTCAAAAATTGTGGTTAACGATATAAGTAAACTCGTGCCTGTAGTATCAATAATAGTCTTATTAACATTATTCCTCTCATTTAGAGGGATAGTAGAAACTTTGGTTCCTCTCACAACTGTATTAATAGCAACTCTCATTGGAATGGGAATAATGGGGTACCTAGGGTATCCATTAACAACATTTAGCGTAGCAATACCTGTTGTATTGATAGCCGTAGGCAACGCCTACGCGATACATGTTATAAATGAATTCAGAGAAAAGCAATCCATCATGACCACAAGTAGCAAAGAAGAAATCTTAATGGCAGTTATAAGAAGAATATTCATGCCGGTGCTAATGAGCGGACTCACAACTATAGCAAGTTTCATCTCCATAGGTATAGGTAACGACATGAACTCTACAAAGAACTTTTCAACAGTAACATCTTTGGGTACATTTTTCGCACTTCTCCTAACTTACACATTCGTAATAGCAATCCTAAAAACAACTAGCAACACCTATAACTCTTCAGCAAAACAAAAAGAATACCACGAAAGTAAATTCTTAAGGAAATTAGGTGAGTTGGCAATGAATCACAAAGTAGTGGTAGCTTCTGTCGTTATCATTTTAGTAGGACTATCAATATATTTCATGACAAAAATAAAGGTAGAAGTTGACTACCTAGGTTACTTTGATAAAAACGCAGAGCCAAGAATAGTTAGTGAGGCAATAGCAAACAAATTTGATGGCTCATTTGAAATGAAAGTCTACTTCAAGGGGGATGTACAGAATCCTAACTTATTAAAGGTAATGAGTATAATTGAAGAAGAGACTAGATTCTTCCTAGGTGGCAAAACCAAACCTACATCAATAGTAGGTGTAATTTCAGAGTTGAACGAAGGAATGGTAAATGTCAAAATGATTCCAAATACTGAATATGAAGTACAAAACCTTTGGTTTTTCATTGAAGGAAATCAGAGTGTAGAGAGAATAGTAACACCTGAAAAAGATGAGGCTCTCATTTCTGTATTACTTGGTAAAGTCTCCTCTGAGAAGAGATACGAACTTATAAACTATATTAGTAATCAACTTGAATTGTACAAAAAGGCTACGAACATTCCACCATACGAAAACATTGATTATACATCATTACTGATAACAAAATTTGTCTTCAATAGGCTTTCGAGGGCAGGTGTTGTTTCGAGTGAAAATGTAATTGAAACAACAAACCTAATATTCCCATTAGTTAGAACATACCTTGAAAATAACCTTGATACTCTCAAGAAGCTAAATGATTATCAATCAAAAGAGAAGTTTTTAAAGAATTTTGTAGAGTACATTTATTCTTCGCTGAATACAAAGGGTATAAAAGTGAATGAAGATATCATTTCTAGGTCTGACATGATGTATGCTTTGTCACCTTCAGTTTGGAATTATTTAGTTTTACCATCGCCGAATGGCGATGCTATGTTTGAAAAAGGAGAAGTAACCGGTATAGCAAAACTCTTCTCTGACATGGAAAGAAGGCTTTTAGCAAATCAGGCTATGAGTTTATTAATAATAATTTTTGTAGTTCTCATTTTGAATACACTCACTTTTGGCTCTTTTATTGAAGGATTAATATCGCTAATACCCATATTACTAACGGTAATTATTGACTTTGGTATACTTGGACTCTTTGACATAAAATTGGATTATATAATGATAACAGTAGCATCAATTGCTGTAGGTACTGGAATAGACTACACAATTCATTTCATTTCTAGGTACACATACGAAATTAAGAATGGGTTAGATTTCAACGAAGCTTTTTACAAAACAGTGTCAACTACCGGTAAGGGTATATTCTTTAATGCTTTTTCTGTGGGGTTAGGTTTCGCTACATTGCTACTTTCAACAATTGTGCCTCTTAGAAATTTTGGGTTACTTCTCTTCGTTTCAATGATAGTTAGTAGTGTTTCTGCCTTGTTTGTTCTGCCAGTTTTTATGTACTTAGCTAAAAATACAATAATAAAATTATCAAGGAGGTAGTCTATGATGTTGGGTGATATTTTTAAAGAAATTTCGCTTGAAGGGAAAATATCAATGATTACTGGAGCAGCAAGTGGTATAGGCAAGGGTATAGCTGAAGTGCTCGGAGAAGCTGGCTCCTACTTCTACCTAGTTGACTATAATGAAAAGGAACTAAAGAAAACAGCTAGCGAACTAGAGAAGAAAGGTATAAAATCTGAAATTTTTGTTCATGACCTCTCTAGCAAGGAAGAAATATACAAACTCTGGGATGAAATAAAAGGTAGAGAACCAAATATCCTGATAAACAATGTTGGTATATACCCATTTAAGGACTTCCTAGAGCTGGACGAAAAGACTCTAGATAAGACAATAGAACTCAACTTAAAATCTACCCTATGGATGTGCCAAAAGATGATAAAGGCGAATATGGAAAAGAAAAGAGGTGGTGTGATAGTTAATGTGTCATCAATAGAAGCGATATTACCTTTTGAAGAGGGGTTAGTGCACTATACTTCAAGTAAAGCAGGAGTAATAGCACTGACTAGGGCACTTGCCAGAGAGTACGGTAAGTATGGTTTCAGGATAAATGTTATATTACCCGGTGGAATAAAGAGTGAAAGCACAAAGAAGGCAGCAAGAGATGCAATACTAAAAATGAACTTCAAACTTATATTATCTGGCTTTAAATTCTGGAATAGGTTACCGGCCAAGAAAATAGGTACACCTAGAGACATAGGAAAAGCAGTTCTAGCAATAGTAAGTGATTTATTCTCCTATGTTCACGGTGCGGTTATACCAGTAGACGGCGGATTCCTAAGTGCTTAGGTGCTCACAGCCCGAGGTGCTTATCATCACTTACTTAATTATAGCACTTTGTGCTACATAGCACTTGTGCTTTAAGCACTTTCTTGTTATTCTGAAGTGAAGAGAATCTAAGTTTCTTTTTAAATAATTGACGTTGGCTGGTTGCTTATTAGCACTATCTTACTAACCTGGAGAGTGAAGAGAGGTGAAAATTCTCTACAAAATTTGATAGAGAGCTATAAACTATATTATGAATATTATGTGAACTATGAACGAATTTAATCTATCGATTCTTAGGAGTTTTTTGAACTATCTAACCTATGACAGAGGGTTATCTGAAAACACTGTTGACTCATATAGGTTTGATTTATCTCTTTTCATAGATTTCATAGAATCGGAAAATGGTAAAGAAACGAAGATAACAGATATATCCTCAAAAGATATAGAAAAATACATTTATTTTTGCTCAAAAAGGGGAGTTTCCCATTTAACTATCGCTAGGTATATATCAGCAATAAGAACTTTCTTCAAGTATCTCATCGCAAATGAGTACATATCAACAAATCCTACTGAGGTGATAGAAAGACCTAAAATTTCGAGAGAAGTTCCGTTATTCCTCTCAGAAGACGAGGTAGAAAAAATAAAAGACACTATAAGAGTTTTTGAAAAGAACGATGCTAAAAAGGTCAGAGACTTAGCAATCATAGAGCTTCTCTTCTCGGCAGGTCTTAGAGTTTCGGAACTAGTAAACCTAAAAGTTGGAGACATAAACCTAAACAATGAGTACATAATAGTCAAAGGAAAGGGAAACAGGCAAAGAGTAGTACCACTAGGACGAATAGCCAAAAAATACCTAGAAGAATACCTACTAGTTAGAGCCAAAACTGTGAAGAAATTCTCAAAGGACGATGGCTACTTGTTTATATCAAAACTAGGCAAAAAAATTAGCAGAATAAGTATATGGAAACTAGTAAAAAAATACGCCAAATTGTCAGGAATAGAAAAAGATATAACTGTTCATACATTTAGGCATAGCTTTGCAACAGAACTCCTAAGAGGAGGTGCTGACCTCAGAGCAGTTCAAGAACTTTTAGGACACAAAAGCATTCTTGCTACCCAGATATACACCCACATAACGGATGAAGCAAAATTTAAAGCAGTATTCAAAATCGATTTTGACAAGTTCAGGAAAAAAGACTAAAACTTTTCAGCCATTTAGTTTTTTAACTTATGAGGTAACACCCTTTTTAGCGATTGCTAATTATAAGTTTTAACTTTTAATTATTATTATTATAATGGTAATAATAAGTACAAAAAATATACCAAAATTTTTTGTATTTTACTTGTTTTAGCTCTGATTTTATCGGACTTTAAGTTCGTGCACAATTCTGTGCATAAACCTGTGCATGCGCGAAGTGCCTAAAAATCAGGGCAAAATGACATTGCCTGTGCATGACGTTTTGCTAGGAAAAATGGGGCTTTGTGAACAATTCAAAAAAGTTAGATTAATCTAATGTGCATACCTGTGCACAGATTGTAAAGAAAATCTTAAAAAAGTGTGAAAAATTTGCACAGTGCTTAAATTTTAGACACCAATATATTTTGGTATATGCAATTATGTTTTACTAGTTTTTAACGTATATTGTTACCAGTTTAAAATGTATATTTAAAAAATTGTGCATAGAGCCAGTTTGATTATTGATAGTTTTTAAGAGGGATTAATGGTAATGATGTGCATAGCACAATTTTTAGGCACCAATATAGTTTGGTAAAATTTTTAATTTAATTTGTTTTTATGGAACTTTAAGTTCGTGCACAATTCTGTGCATAAACCTGTGCATAAGTCCGATTTCGCTAAGTTGCTTAAAAAGAGGCTTGGGATACAAAGTTGTGCATACATGTGCATGCTTAAATCTTAGGCAATGTTAGATATTAACTATTACTATTCTTAACTACTCTTATAGTTGTTTGCCTATTCCTATGTCGTCATTCCTTATTTTTCTTGTGTAAGGTTTAATTCTTGCTGCTTCTTCCGGAGTTAGGACATAGCAATACTTGCATCCTTTTATTATTACTTTGTCTCTTGGTTCTGAGTGGAATATCTCTGCATATAGAACGTCTCTTGGTCCTAGCTTTGAGCCACAGACAGGGCAATATCTAGGTTTTGTTCCTAATTTTGTATTTTCTTCTTCGTTCTCTTCAGTTGATTTTTTTCTTTTTTTGTCTTTACTTTCTTCTTTGGAAAGTCCTAGATTCATCAGTAGCAAAAATATTATTAAGCCTACTATTATTCCAACTATGCTCCAAAATGTCATACACTTAATGATTGTATGAGATAACTTATTCAATTCAAGTTTGTGAAATTGCTTTTTTCTTTTACAGAGAGGCGAAGCCTCTCTGTACTGTTGATTTAAACGTTTTAACAATTTTGGATGCAAATATTTTGCTAAGTTTATGAGGAACTCAGGGGAGTTATTACTTTATGAATATTAAGTTTTGTGCTTAATAGCACGTTGTGCTCCATAGTACTTATGCTTCAAGCACTTTCTTGTTATTCTAGAGAGCTAAGAGAGGTAAAACCTCTTTCAAATAATTGGGGTGGGTGGGGTGCTTATTAGCACTTGTGCCTAAAGCACAAGTGCCTTAGGCACCTTAATTATTTTAAATTAAGAAACAGGCATTAGCCTGCTGTGAATTTTTCAACTCAATCTGAAAAAGTTGAAGTATATTAAGGCTACTTTTATAATAAATGGCAAAAGGGGGGATTGATGAACAAGAGAATTGTTGTTACAGGGCTTGGGGTTGTTACCCCTTTAGGGCTAGAAGTTAACGAATACTTTGACAACCTTGTTAAAGGAAAGTCAGGTATATCTTTTTTAGAGGTTGAAGACTTGGATCCTGATTCTCCTTCTAAGATAGGGGGACAGGTGAAGAACTTTAATCCAG
>JAPYWX010000089.1 GCA_028276145.1 Spirochaetota bacterium | reverse complement strand
CGCCCCATTTAATGAAGAGAGGTTCCACCTCTCTTCACTCTCCAATGTGTAATAAGAATGTGCTACTTAGCACAAGTGCCAATTGGCACAAAGTTCTTTAAACACTCAATTAGGATGATGCTGTTTAAGCACCCCGCCCTATTTGATGAAGAGAGGTTTCACCTCTCTCTACTCTCCAATGTTTAATAAGAAGGATAGGCTGAAGCCTCACTTAACTCTATACAATGTGCTTAAGCAACTTTAAGAATTTGAATAATTGAGAAAGTGCTATTCAGAACCTTCAATCACAACGTGCTACTAAGCACAACGTGCTAGTAAGCACTTAGAACGTGTAAGCAATTAAGAACTTACTAAACTTTCGACGAATCTAGCAAACCTGAGTAATTCAGCGTCTCCGAAAGGTTTACCTATGATTTGCATACCTATTGGTAAATTATTTTTATCACTGCCAACGGGCAGTGATATAGCACAAGTACCAACAAGGTTAACCGTAACTGTAAATATATCCGAAAGGTACATTTCTATAGGGTTAGATGTCTTTTCCCCTATTTTAAAGGCAGTAGTTGGCGTTGTAGGTGTAATTATAAAGTCTACTTCCCTAAAGGCATTAGTGAAATCATTCTTTAGCAAAGTCCTAACCTTAAGAGCCTTTAGATAATAGGCATCGTAATAACCAGCCGAAAGCACATAGTTTCCTAACATTATTCTTCTCTTTACTTCTTTACCAAAGCCCTCTGTCTTTGTATTGAAATACAAATCTAACAAATCCTGAGATTTGGCTCTATAGCCATACCTAACGCCATCAAACCTAGCAAGATTTGAACTTGCTTCAGCGGGTGCAACAATGTAATAAGTAGGTATAGCGTACTTCGTCCTAGGCAACGAAATCTTCCTAACCTTGACACCTCTCTTTTCAATCAAACCTAAGACATTCCTTATAGCCTCTAAAATTTCTTCCTGAACATCATCAGTAAAGTATTCTTCAGGTATACCAACGGTTATAGAATTAGAATCTACAGGTTCCTTTAACCTTTCGTGAAAGCTTATCTTTTCTACCTGAACTGATGTAGAATCTTTTGGGTCATAGCCACTTATTACATCCATGAGTATAGCCGCATCTTCAACATTCTTTGTTATAGGTCCAATTTGGTCAAGTGAAGAACCAAAAGCCACAAGCCCATACCTAGACACAAGCCCATAAGTTGGCTTTACACCAACAACACCACAAAAAGCTGCAGGCTGTCTTATGGAACCTCCCGTATCAGAACCCAAGGCACACACAACTTGATTAGCCGCTACACTAGCCGCAGAGCCACCAGAGGATCCCCCCGGCACCCTGTCCCTATCATGAGGATTCCTAACTATACCATAATACGAAGTTTCATTCGAAGAACCCATTGCAAACTCATCCATGTTAGTTTTACCAATTATGACACCAAAGTTGTTTTTTATTCTCTCAACAACTGTCGCATCCTCTACAGAAATAAAGCCTTCAAGTATCTTAGAAGCACAGGTAGTAGGAAAAGATTTAACATTAATATTGTCTTTTATTGCTATAGGCACACCTAAGAGTTTACCTTCTAGCTTATTTCTCTGTTCGTCAATGTATTTAGCTTGCTCTAAAGCGTAATCCTCCATCAAAGTAATGAAAGCATTTATAGGCTTAGAAGAGGAGTTATCTTTTTTTATTTCCTCAATACACTCTTTGACAATTTCATAACTTGACAATTGCCCTTTTTTTATTCCCTCAACAATCTTTGAGATTGTTAAATCTCTAAGCATACTATAAACCTTTAACAGGCTTTATCTTTTCTTCTTTTTTACTGCAAGCACTACACAAAATAGCATAAGGTATTGCCTCTAATCTCTCTATTTCTATGTCAGCACCACAACTAGCACATTTTCCGTATGTACCCTCTTCTATCCTCCTTAAAGCTTCGTTTATCTTGTCTATAGTTTCCCTTTGAAGTCCAGAAAGAGAAGCAAGAACTTGGTTTTCGTATAAGTCTTGTGCTCTATCAGCAATATCACCCTCAACCTGAGAAAAGAAATACTTTAGAGCCAATTCTTCACCCAACACATCAGACAATATTTGTAGCTTTTCTTTTAGCAATCTATCCTTAAACCTTTCAATATCCTCTTTTGTCAACATCAGTTACCTCCTGAAACTTCTTCCAATTTCGTAACCATCACATATTTCTTTCCTCTTCTCTCGTAGAACTTAACTATTCCGTCAACCAAAGCGAACAAAGTGAAATCTCTTCCCTGCCCAACGTTAGGACCAGGCCAAAATTTATTTCCTATCTGCCTAACGATTATATTCCCAGCTCTAACAAATTCGCCGTCGTACTTTTTAACACCTAAACCCTTACCTCTACTCCTATCTTTTACATTCGGATCTTTTGCCATTTCTTACCCCCTAGAGTTTCTAAAAATTATAAAGAAAGGTATATGTAGATTCAACAAACGGAGCTTATGGCTTCTTCTCATTTTTTGGGAGGTTTCACTTCTCTAATCTTTCCAAATACCTATAAGAGAATACTACAGGAAGTCAAACATTCTTATTTTAGAGAGGCTACTGCTTCTCTTAATCCTAATATAAATAGGGTTACCTAGCACATTTTGACACTTATCACAAGTTTTGAATTTTAAAAAGAGAATATTTATCATTATACACTATTTGAGGTAGGGGAATGGAAAGGCAGGCAGATTTACATACACATTCAACTTTTTCAGACGGTGAAATGTCAGTAGGGCTACTGCTTCAAAAAGCTCAATCGCTAGGGATAAAATACATTTCAATAACTGACCACGAAAACACAAGGCAAAACGAATATATTCAGGAAATCCTAAGGTACACCAATTTTGAAATAAAAGTTATTCCGGGAATAGAAATATCAACAGACTACCAAAGCCAGGAAATACACATTGTTGTGTACTACCACCCAGAGGAAACAAAAGAAATAAACGCAATTCTAGAACCTCTTAGGGAGAAAAAATTAAACCGAGTAAAGAAAATAATCAAAGAGATAGAACCTCTAGGCTTTAATTTCAAAAATTTCTCCCTTGACAACTCAAGAACATTCAACAGAATGTGTATAGCCAGATACATGTATTACAACTCAAACCTAAAAACAATAGAAGAAGTTTTCAAAAAGTACTTAGATAACTATAATAAAGAAAAAAACAAATCTGAGTACCCAAACACAAAAGAAATCGTAAGTAAGCTATCAAAACTAAACTGTTTCGTAGGAATAGCACACCCCGACTTTCTCAAAGATTGGGACAAAATAAAAATAATCCAAGAATTAATAAAAGAAGGAATAAAAGGCATTGAATACCATCACCCAATAATACCAGATTACTTAGAAACCAAGGTACTAAATTTTATTCAAGAGAACGGCTTAATTCCATTAGGTGGTAGCGACTTCCATGGATATGATACCAAAAGAAGAGAATTAGGAAAGTACAACATTCCGAACTCATCGGCAGAGTACATAATGAAGTACTTAAAACTTTTTTAATAAGTAGGTGATTCCGAATATATCCTCTTATTCTTTTTAATTCAAATTCGTTTTTGAGAAAGTGTTCCAAAATTATTTTTTGATAGGATTAAATTTTGTAATAATTGCTTTATTATCGTTTATATCAGAGCAGACACACAGGTCTGCTTCTATAATGATTATAATACCAAAGATTTTTTCAACAGAACTCAAAAAAGTTGAAAAAACACATAACTTTACAATACACTACATTTTGGGAGGTGCGATGAAAATCTTAAGAATCTCGGAGATTACTAAATCAAGTAACGGTGAAAAAGTAAATGGTAAAGCTGAATTAATAGCAAAACCATCTTCAAGCTCAGAAGACAAAGTCAATGTGTACGAAAAGTCGTTCATAAGAGGTCTCTTAAACGAAATGAAACAAGTCCAAGAGAAAGCATCTTATCTGAACGCTCAAATAGACGCTCTAAAAGAATTGAAAGACACACTCTCACAACAAAATCCCGGGAATACTACTCTGTCAGAAGAAATCAAAAAGAAAATAAACGATTTGATTGAAAATAAAAAATTCAATAACCAAAAAGTACTAGAGGACATAAGTCAAAAGTTAAACTCAGCAAACACAAAAATAGAGATGCTTGAGGCAATATCCGAAAAGCTCAACGAAATAAGCTCAAAGTTAGAAGAACTAAAAAAAGAATCAACTGTAATAGTTCTCAAAGCATCAAACCTAAACCAAGCAATAATGAATACCTCCCAATCAAGTCATTCAAGCATGATTTCCTTAATAAACGAACTAGCTAAGAATCCAATTTTCTTAAAGAATGCTCAAAGTATAAATCCGGACTCAGTAATAAGAATAATATCAAGAAACCAAGGTTAGATTTCCTCTTCTTTTTCCTCTAATTCCTCTTCTTCGCGAACGAATATCCACTCGTAACCCTCCTCAACTATCTTCTCTATTCTCTTTTCATTAAGTGGAACACCAGCTTTGTAAAGTAATTCTTTACGGTCAGATTTAAGCAAAGGCACTCCTATTTTCATAATTTCTAACTCCGTAAAGTATTGCCTTCTGAACATCCTGAGAAGTAGCACTAACCGTTATCACCATAACAGGAATAAGCATAGTTCTAGGATTTCGTTTCAAAGCATCAAGGACCTCAAAACCACTAATATCCGGTAGATTCAAATCAAGTAATATTAAATCAGGCTCAAGATTTACAGCACTCTCAATTCCTGCTCTACCATTTTCAGCCTCAATTATTTCAAAAGAATAATTCTTCAAAACCTCAGATATAACCTTCCTAGTAACAGCGTTATCCTCAATAATTAAAACTCTTACTAATCTATCCATAAACACCCCTGAAATTAATTTAGCAAATTATATTCGAAATTCAAAAGCAACTACAAAAAATTATATACTATCTTCAGCCCACTTAAGTTTTTTCCTAAGTATTTTGAAGAACGAAATATCAGGGTTTTTAACTATTTTGGCAAAATAAGGAGATTTTCTAACTATGACTTCTGTATCTTCAGAAACTTCTAGATATTCCTGTCCATCAACAACTACCTGAGCCGTAGGCTCAGTATGCTTAACATAAAGTTTGACAACACTATTACCATCAATAACAACGGACCTAGCAGACAGTGAATGCGGGCATATCGGTGTTATAACCATATTATCTGCCATAGGTATAAGTATAGGACCGAAAGCAGACAAAGAGTAAGCAGTAGAACCTGTAGGAGTAGCAACGATAACTCCATCAGCTCTGTAGTTAATAAGCTTTTCTCCATCAACCTCAACACATATATTTATCAACCTATGATACTTACCCCTGGACACAACAACCTCATTGAGTGCTATGGAACTGAAAGTCTTACCACTTTCAAAATTAGCAACAATATCTAGCATCATTCTTTGCTCGCATTCGTAATTACCAGATTTTATAAAACTTATAACTTTAGGTATATCATCAACGGAAAAGTGCATAAGGAAACCAAGCTTACCAACATCAATACCAGCAATCGGAACACCTAACTTAGCAAACAACCTAGCAGCATATAAAATTGTACCGTCACCACCAACACATATAACAAAATCAGGCTTCTTCAAGCCCTCATGTGATTCAAAAGTAGCAGAAAAATTGAAAAATTCGGTTTTTATTAAAAAAAAGTCAACCTCCTCTGAATCGAGGAGGTTAGATAACTTATCCAGAACCTGCCTAAGTTCAGGCTTACTTGGATTATATACTACTGCAACTAATTTAGACACCTTAGCAAAATTATCTCTTTGAGTACTGCTTTGATTTTCTAGCCTTGACTTTACCGTACTTCTTGCTCTCGACCATTCTCGGGTCTCTCCTCACAAGGTCCAATTTCCTGAGTATAGGTCTAAGCGTTTGAGGATCATACTGAGAAAGAGCCAAAGCTATACCATGCCTAACGGCTTGAGCCTGCGAAGAAATACCACCACCCTTTACAGTTACATAAGCATCAAACTTACCCAAAGTATTCGTAACTTTAAAAGGCTCTAAAACCTTTTCTACAAGCTCAAAAACATTGCTAAAATACTCTCTGAAATCCTTACCATTAACGCTAATCTCACCTTTACCACCTGGTTTCAAGAAAACCCTAGCAACGGATGTTTTTCTTGCTCCTCTTGCAATGATAACTTTTGAACTCTTAGCCATAAAGACCTCCTTAGAACTTATACTCTATAGCACCCTCAGGAGCTTTGACATTATCATCTTTTACGACTATCATTCTTCTTAGCCTATGCTTTCTCAACCTATTTTTAGGCAACATACCTCTAACAAGTCTCTCAAAAACAAATCTAGGATTCTTAACTATAGCATCTTTGAAGTAAACATGTTTAAGTCCACCTGGATAACCAGAATGCCAGAAGAACACCTTGTAATCCATCTTCTTGCCTGTGAGAATGGCTTTTGAAGCATTCTTTATTATAACATAATCACCATTGTCAATATGCGGAGTATAATCAACTTTATGTTTACCCATTAGTAGCTTAGCAACAACAACG
>JAPYWX010000088.1 GCA_028276145.1 Spirochaetota bacterium | reverse complement strand
AACCTAGAAGAAGTATTATTTTAGGATTTATTATCTCTATCTGTCTTCTCAAATAATCTCTACAAGCCTCTATTTCACTCTCCTCTGGCACTCTGTTATCTGGGGGTCTACACTTCACAACGTTCGTTATATAAACTTCCTCCCTCGATATACCTACCTCCGACAATAATTGAGTCAGCAACTTCCCAGCTTTACCAACAAACGGCTTACCTTGAATGTCTTCATCCCTACCAGGTCCCTCACCTATTATCATTAGTTTAGCATTATAGTTTCCTGTACCTGGTACAGCATTAGTTCTTTTGAGGTGAAGAGGACACTTTTTACATTCCAATATCTCACTTTCTAACATTCTCATCAAGCTCTCTTTCGAAGAAATTTCTAACTTCTCAACTTTAGGTCCTTTTTCCTTCCTCTCACCTTCAACACCTGCGAGTTTGCTAATCCTCTTCTCAAGAGCAGAAAAAAAAGGTTCACCTTTTTGTATTAATAATATCTCATTGATTATTCTATCTATCTTATCGTACATAAATCCTTTAAGAGTTTACAACTCTAAGAATTTACAATTCCAAAAATTCACAATTCTAAGAATTCCTAGTTCCGGGGAATTTCCCAAAACCTAACTCTTCAAATAATCTTTCACAACCCTTTCCGTTTCAATTGCTATTGCTAGCTCTTCATTAGTCGGAGTAACTACAACTTTAACCTTAGATTCTGGAGTAGACACAACACCAAATTTACCTCTTATCGTTTCTTCATTTTTCTTATCATCAATTATTATCCCTACACTCTCTTCAAGTCCATCAAGTACTAATTTCCTAACTATCGGTGAGTTTTCGCCAACACCACCAGTGAACACTATCGCATCAACTTTCCTAAGTTCAAAGAAATACGCGCCTATGTATTTTCTTATCCTATTACAGTACATTTTTAGAGCTAAAATCATTCTCTCATCACCTTTGAAGTACCCTTCTTCTACTATTCTCATATCGTTAGATATACCGGTAATACCAAGGATACCACTTTCTTTATTAAGAAGCCTATCCATATCCGAAGTTGTCATTCCTTCCTTGTCCATTATGTACAAAACTGCCCCTACATCTATATCACCACTTCTAGTACCCATTATTAGGCCTTCTAACGGAGTGAAACCCATAGATGTATCAAAAGATTTACCTTCTTTTATTGCCGCAATACTAGCACCATTCCCCAAATGACACGTTATCATGTTCGTCTTAGATAAATCCAAACCTAATTCCTTTGCTGTTTTTTCCATCACATATTTATGTGATGTTCCATGAAATCCGTATCTTCTTACTCTATATGTTTCATAAAACTTCATTGGTATAGCATAAAGATAATTTTCCATAGGTATGGTCTGGTGAAATGCTGTATCAAAAACTGCTACCTGAGGTATATCACCTAAAACTTCCCTACAAGCTAGTATACCTGTTAAGTTAGGTGGATTGTGTAAAGGTGCTAACTTTCCAAATTCTCTTATGTACTCTATCACCTCATTATTAATAAGCACACTCTCAAAAAACTTATAACCGCCGTGAACTACCCTGTGGCCTACAGCATCTATCTCAAATCCCAAATCCTTAATTAGCTTTATTACCAAACCTATAGCTTCCCTATGGTCTCTAGCTAAAACATCTTCAGTTTTTTTCTCACCATTGTAAGAGTAAGTATGAGTCGCTCCAATACTACCAACCTTATCAACCAAACCCTTAATTACTGGCTCACCATTCGCTGTATCTATAAGCTGATACTTAACAGTTGAACTACCTGAATTCAAAACTAGTACCTTCATGGATATATTTTAAACAAATATCTCCACCTTTTTTCTAGTTAAAGTAGTTTCTTTAATTTCTTTCTATCCAAAAAGTTGTCTATAATATTTACAGAGGTAAACATGAAAAAGTTATTTTTCCTAGTTTGTTTATTTATTTTACTAATCCAATTTGGATTAGTGAGGAATGTATATCCCGAAGAACTAGCAAAACAAAAGATATCAATAATAACACTAACTAAAGACTTTAACTCACTCATGATTGAATCACTACTCTACAGCAAATTGATGGAGACAAACGAAGTAATAATCAAAGATACATTCGGCGAACTACCCACAGATTTTCTATTTTTCATGTATCAAAATAAAATATCAGGCTTAGTAATAATAAGCAACTCAAACATAATGATATACACAACAAAGGGATTAATAACAAACATGAGCAATGTAACACCGAATGAAATAAGCAATGTATCATCTTACCTACTATCGGTATACAAGCCAGCACCACCGGAAAAGATATACAAGGACATAGAAAAAATTGACTACATAAGCCCACTAGAAGAAACAAACATAAGACCTAGTATATCCATCGGAATAGCACTGTATAATCCTTTCCCTATTGAGGGGATTTACACAAACGTAACAAATACATCTGGTGGTAACACAAATATATACCAGGACAATATACTAAAAAACAACTTTGGCCAAAACGGTGTAGCAGTATCACTAGGATTTGGTATTGATACAAGGTATTTTAGTTTTGATACCTCGTTACGAGTAGGAATGAATAGCACTTATTACGGGGCTTCAGTAAATACTGGTGTATGGCTACTGAAAGGATTTCTAATGGTAGGACTAGGTATTGAATATTCAAGGTATGAATTTAATCTGAGAGATTATGTTACTAACATCTTTTCTAATGACTACAGGTCTGCTTTAAACTATATAAACCTATCACCAATCTTGAAGTTCAAATTTGACAAAACTTCATCACTAACGGTAATACCACTAATAGGCTTCACAATAGTTTCACAAGATGGCTTCCGTGAAATTACTGATAATAATATCAAATCTACACTTATGGCAGAAGTAGGAGAACCATCAGGACCAATAAGATTCTTATGTTTGAAAGTCTTGTATGAACAAGGCATATTTGGAAACACTAGTTTGGTATTCAATTCAGTCATAAGCCTCGTGTCAACTGATATTTTGTACCAATTAAAAGAAGGTTATCCAAATTATTATGTAAAAACTTCTGAAGTCTACGCTCTATTCTCGTTAGGTGTAAAATACAAATTTTGAGGTGGTTTTATGAGAAAGTTTTTTGTTTTGATTATTTTATTAATATCCTCTCTTGCATACGGGCAAGATGCTTGGAAGGTATGCTTTTTTAGTATCTCTCATGATGGTAAAAACACATCAGACATAGTTTCATTAGCGATAAAATCATCCGTTTCAGGGTTTCTTAAAAGAGACTTCATACTAATTAACATAACAAATACACCCAGTATCTTATCAAAAGACGATGCCTACTTAATAGCACTATCAAATGGTGTTGAATTTGCCATATTTGGTTATGTGAGCCAACAAGAGCAAAGAATGAAATTGGTTTTGGAACTGATAGATGTGGCGAATAAACTAGTTAAGTTATCAAAATCGTATGATTTCTTCTATGATGTTGATGAAATATTCAACACGATAGACACAATAGTAGTAGACTTCACCGAAGGTATAAAAAAGGTCATCCCAAAGTATGAAGAAACATCCATAGTTGAATACAGAGAGAAAATCAAACAACAACAAGAAAAGCTAGAAATACCTGGAACATTCACACCATCAGTTTATTTGAGCATGTACTTAATGACTCTAGGGGATAGAGAGAGTAACAATATCACATCAGTGTACCCTGAAATATCTCTCAAATACCAAACAATTAAAGGTAGTCTCTTTGGTAATGGTTGGTTCATAGGCTTAAATTCTATTTTATCCTTTAGGGCAATGAATTCTGCCACTACTAATGTAAATAATTTAGAATCTTCACCAATGGGAGCAAAAATAAACCTTTATTCTGGCATAAATATAACTGACTTGCTAGGAATAGGCATAGATATGATATTGTTTAAAGAGATTGATATCATAAATTACAAACAACAAGGAAACATATTACATATCTCCGATAGATCTATTGGTATGGCTTTTACACCGATGATTAAGTTTTCTTTTGGTAATTTAGATATACCATTATTCATCTTAATAATGAACAATGATTTCCAATCATTCATCACCCTTGGCACAAAGGGAATAGAGGATTTAAGAAAAGATTTTAGTAATTTCTCAATGACATCAATTGAAATTAGACCACTCTACAAGATTTCAAAAACACTGAACATAGAAGCAAAGGTGGGAATTGATGTGCTTACATACACATTAACCTTACCTGGAAGTAGCCAACCAATGGAAGTAACTTTTATAAATCCGTCACTAGGGATATCGGTATCTAGGAGTTTTAGTTTTTAGATACATGGGGGCTCACGCCCCCATTGAAATTTTTATAATCCTATAGACTTTCTAATATCTTTAATTTGCTTTTTCTTCAATGGATAGTAACCAACATCAGTAGTAACCTTCTGTCCTTCGTCCGAAAGAATCCATGAAATATAAGCCTTTATATCTGGGTCACTAAGTTTATCTTCAGTAGTATAGATGTAAAGAAACCTAGATAATGGATACAAACCTTTATCTACATTTTCCTCGGTAGGCAAGTAAGCAGGTGAATTCTCATCTTTCTTTATAGCCATAGCTCTAACTCCTTTTAAGTAACCTATACCACCATAACCAATACCATACTTATCTTTTTTGACAGCATTGAGAACTGAAGCAGTTCCAGGCATATACTGTGTCAATGGTCCAAAATCTTCATTCAATAAAACATGCTCTTTGAAAAACACATAGGTGCCAGAGTTGTTCTCTCTTGAGTAAGTCTTTATAGTTTTGTCATCCCATCCGAATTCTTTCCAGCTAGTTATTTTACCAGTGAAGATATCTTTTACTTGCTTCATTGTCATCTCTTTAACAGGGTTAGCAGCGTTTACATAAACAGCTAGTCCGTCCAAAGCAACAGGTATCTCAATTAGCTTCTTACCACTAGCTTCAATTTTGGCTTTCTCTTCTGGTTTTATAGGCCTTGAAGAGTCGGCTAAGTCAGTTGTTTGATTTAGCAGCGCTGCTATACCGGTACCAGAGCCACCACCTGTGACCTGAATAACTACATTCTTATTCTTCTTCTTCATGTAAACCTCAGCCCACCTCTGAGCCAATATCACCATCGTGTCTGAACCTTTCACTGTTATGTCCTTAGCAACACTAACCAAAGTGAAGCTAAGGAGCATACTCAAAGTAGCAAAAGCTACCGTAAAAACTCTTAAAAATCTGGTCATACAACCCTCCTTTTGTTTAAAAAATTCTAACCATCCTTTATTAAGAAACTGTAAAAAGAATGTAAACAAAACTTGAATAATCTTGATAAAATCAACAAACAACTACCTTCTTGATCTTTATCCCTCTTCTTATTCTGCTTTTTGGGCATGAGGTTTACTCCTGGGCAATTCGAGCCACTTGTACTTGAGGAAGTACGCTCTTATGGTCTTTTCCATGGAAACATAAATAAGAGAGAAGATAATTTGGAAGAGTGAAAAGATCACAGCAGCTATTGCAGAAAGTGGTGAAAAAGCAAGAGTGGCTATACCAACAGCAAGACCATTGTTTTTACTTATGCTTAGAAATACAATACCCATGTGATCCCTGTAGCCAAGACCAAAAAGTTTATTGAAGTATGTAACCAAAGGTATTAGTATAATAAAGTATACAGGAGCGAGTAGAGCAATATACACCACCAACTTCCATTTTGCGAGTAAAATTTGTGCCTTAAGTAAGAAAAGAAGCGCAATTAAAAAGAGTAGCGTTACCATAGTAGTAAGTGAAAACAAAGGCTTTAGATCATCATTAAGTTTCTTCCCACCAAACTTTATAATACTCCTTCTGGTCAAATCACCGACTAACATAGGTACTATCAAAGCGACAACTAAAGTCTGTAAAAGAAATCCAAGAGTAATATTAATGTGGTAAGCTTTCCCGACAAAGCCGATGTAAAATGGAAGCAATATAGGTACTAATATAAATGAAATAGCCATCGCTATAGTAGCTACTTCCATATTACCCTTTACCAGTCCAGTATATCCCAAACACATAGAAGAACCAGGTATTGACAAAATCAACATAAAACCTAATGCAAGGTCAGGATTGGGAATGAATTTCAGGAACAAAATCCCTAGAAGTGGTGTAATGACAAAATTGTACACTATCGCCAAAATGTATGGCTTTGGATTTTTCAAGGCAGCCGGGATCTTTAATAGATCCAAATTGGTCATCATAGGGTAGATCATCAAGAATACAAATACTGTGATAAGTGAATTCAATATCTTTTGATTAGATGCTACGAAATTAGGGAATAGAATTCCTAATGTCCACCCTATAGCAATCGCCGTAAGTGCATACCACAAAAGATAGTTCCTAAGATGATTGGCAATCTTTGCTATTTGCTTCATATAATCCTCTTTTAGTATAAGTTAAATAAAAAAATCTAAAAAATCAAGTTTTTTTGAACAAGATTTAAATTTTTTAATAAGATTTGAATTCCTCAACAAACTACTTTGTAGTTAAACTACTTTGTGGTTGATTCTGTTGAAAAGACCTTGTGCTATAAGCACCTTTTAGTAGTGGGGGGGGGGGGGGGGCGGGGGGGGGGGGGAGGGGGGGGGGGGGGGCGGGACGGGCGGGCGGGAG
>JAPYWX010000087.1 GCA_028276145.1 Spirochaetota bacterium | reverse complement strand
GACATAAGAAAACACCACAACTTAACCTATATATTCATATCCCATGACATGGCAACAACAAGATTCATATCTGACCACATCATGATTCTCTACAAAGGAAGAGTCATGGAGATAGGGGAATCAGAAAAGATTCTGACTAACCCAACGAACCCATACACAAAACTACTTATCTATTCCGTACCAGGCCAAAACATAATAAAAGAAGAGATGAAACTATCAGAAAGAGAAGATAAATCCGAAGGATGCCCATTTTACGACAGATGCCCAATAGCACTAGAAATATGTAAAAAAGAATTCCCAAAACCAAAAAAAATTTCAGAAAACCACTTCGTAATGTGCCATGGAGTGTAGGAAATAAAAAATTAAAAGGGGCCTCACGGCCCCTTTGAGTTTAATAGTAAATTATAATCCCATTACTCACACCAATATTCGTATAAGTAGTACTCACAACGTAATCGTTACCATTATTGTTATCCCATGTACCCGAACCATTGTTGAAGCAGAAGCGATAATAATTTGAAACTACGCTTATTGTCTTCTGCCACCAGCCACCACCTATATTACTCATTGCAACACCCGGAACAGAAGTCCAACCATTACCAGCATTGTAATGTATATTTACCGTGCTCCAATCAGGTCTATAATACTTTATACTAACATTAGTCGGCGGTATATTCGTTATCACAAAGTCAACCCTATTGGTGATACTCACATTGTTAGAATTATCAACCGCATAAACATTTATGTAATGACTACCATAATTCAGTAGTAAATTTGTACTCCATGTTGATGTACTACTCACTAGTCCAAATGGTCCACCATCCACACTGAGCCTGACCTCCTTCACTCCACTCTTATTGTCAGTAGCACTACCCGTAACAGTTATATTCGTAGTATTGATAATCAGAGAATTAGAAGTAGGATAATTAATCGTAACTACTGGTGGAACTGTATCGTTCATATTAGGTGCACCTTCACTTGATGTTAAGCCCCAATCATAAGTAACATCAACACTCTGACCACCTAAAACACTCAAATTAGCCCCAGGGTACCAATCAATACCATTCCTCCTAGGCTTAAATTCTATCTTCTTACCACTCGGAACATTCGTACTCGTCCATACCCATATATTTCTATTGTTATTGTCAACTCCTTTGAATACCATCGGTGTAGCTGGTTCATTACCCCACCATGCCATACCCGGCACATGGTTATCCGAATCACTATAGCTTGTTACCGGTGAATAACTACCGCAGACACCTACCCAGTTATTACCACCAACAAAGGACCTAACTATTATTGTCGTTATTGGTACACTACCAACATACTTTATGGAATAGCTCAATGTAGCATCGTTAAACTCAATTTCATAGGGACCTGCAACAGGTGCATCAAACGTTATAGGGTCAGTACTACTCTCAATAGCTACTCCACTAACCGGCAAGAATGTGCCTACCTCATCATTATCACCAAAGACTTTTGAGCCATTGCTATAGCTAGCATTAAAGAAAATGTTTACACTTCCCGGCGTAGAAACATTTATTGTACCTTTCCATAGGTTACCAACAACATTGTTCATACTGACTGTATAGCTACCACTTATAGCTACACTTGATGCTGGATCGGGATATTTGAATACCAATACACTAAAGCTATTCGCTCCAACACTCACATTATAACTACCACTACTAACGGTTATCGTATTCGTTGTTATAGTATCACCTGAAGGTGATAGTAATAGATAATTACCATTCGCTAATGATATAGTGTAATTTGCAGAACTATTACCCTTGTTTAGTATAACATAAGAAACACTTGACACATACTCCCTCTTGAAAACGGCTATATCACCACTAAGGTATATATTCACCTGACTGCCTCTCCTCAACGATATTTCAGCACCTCTTAACGAGTTCAACAACTTTAGATGCTTGTAGATTGGGTAATTATTAGGATTAGCTAATACTCTGTTTATTCTGTCCTGCCCTACATATCTTCTATTCTTAGGTTCACCAGCACCATAGTCATTTATACTGTCAGCGGTACCTTCAAATTCTGTACCGTAATACACTATCGGTATACCTCTAGCTAAGAAGTACCAGTTAAGCGCGTTCTTCCATATTCTGACCATCTCAGTACCGTCTACCCAGCCACCGGGGAATCTTGGCTTATCGTGATTGTCAACAAATGTACCTAAGAATGTAGGGTCAATACTACCACTGTAATCACTACTCATTATGTTCGCCATCTGCTCAAATCCGCTACTACCAGCAAACACACCTTTCGCCTGACCTGGGAAGTCCATACAAGAGCCGTGTAAATCAAGCACCGAGAAAGCTTTATGTGATGAATAAGTAGTGTATGACAGTGCCTCACTCCTCGTTGCTACCCATGCCTCACCAACTTGCCAGAACCATGGCTTACCTTTTGATGCTGCATATTCCCATATCGCATCAGCAAAAACACCCCACCACTGCTTTCTCATGTATGCCACCGTGTCAATCCTAAATCCATCCACTCCCATGTCTATAAATTTCTTGTAAACATTTATCAAGTGCTGCCTCGTTCTAGGATCACATTCATTAAAATCCAACAAATCAAGTAATTTATAATCACCTCTGTAGTTAAAGAATCCGGGTGAATTCTCCCATATATCGGCAACACCATTGGTGTTGTTGTAATAAGGGTCATTTGTTTGGTCATAAGTCCACCACTGCCCATCCATCTTTACCTTAAGCCTATCATTATACCACTTCACACTAGGGTGAGCATCGCCACCGTGCCCATGATTTACAACAATATCAAGTATTATTCTTATACCTTTGCTGTGTGCTATGTTTATAAGGTCCTGTAATGTTGCTCCTGGTGACTCAAGGTGTGGATCAATGCTATCAAAGTCATATCCCCAATAGCCATGATACCCTGCCGCATCATAAGTTTGACTACTATTGACATATCTACCTTCAGGTTGTTTAACAACAGGTGTTATCCAAATAGCATTGAAGCCCATACTTTTTATGTAGTCAAGGTTGTCTATTAATCCTTTGAAATCACCACCATTGTAATACCTCAAAGCTTCATCACTATTGTTATCAGGTGCTCTGTACTCATCACCGTAGATATTGTTATTACCGGCATAGCCATCAACAAACCTATCAGTCATAACAAAGTACACTCTCCAATCTCTAGGGTCATCAGAACCATTACCTGGGAATTCTCCACTAACTGAACTATTGGTATTAGTTGTTGTATTTGTATTCGTGTAAGAAACTCTTTCAAAAGTTATTGGAATTTGAGAGCTAACATTACCTGCCTTGTCTACAGCATAAGCGTAAATTGTGTTAGTGCCAAGAGGTATATAAACACTATCAACAAACCAGTTTGTTGAACCGTTAGCCTCAACAAAAGAACCATTGTTGACTTTTATCAATACTTTATCAACACCACTTATATTGTCATTAGCCTTACCTTGAACGGTTATATACTCAGAGAATATAGTAATATTGCTCAAAGGATAGGTAAAGTAAAGTGTAGGTGGTGTGTAGTCAATTACTACATTCGCAGAGTATTCACTACTCTGTCTATTGTTGTTATCAAGAACATAAACTTTTATAGTGTGGCTACCCTCAGCCAAGGCTAGAGCCTTAGACCAGTTACTAGAATTCCCAACACTTTCCCACGGCAAGTTATCAACAGATATATAAGTATTACTTATTCCTGAAGAGGCATAAGAAACACCGGAAACAACAACATTTGATGTATTGAAAATCTGTCCATTTGTAGGAGATGAGATAACAACAAATGGGAAATCAGAATCAACAATCAAGGAAATAGATTGAATAACACTCATTCTACCGACTAAATCCTTTGAGTAAACCCTTATTGAGTTTGTGCCATTCGCAAGTGAAATATTTGTTGAAACATTGGTACTTGATGAGATCTTTACGAAACTAGTACCGTTGATAGAAAGGTAAACTCCTTCTATACCGATGTCATCTCTTGCACTCAAAACCAATTGAACATTAGTTGAGACAGTCTGTAGGTTAGTAGGTGATACAATAGAAACTGTAGGTGCCTCAGTATCAATAACTACTGACACTTTGTTAGTACTACTTACATTACCTGAAGTATCTTGACAGAAAGCGAAAACTTCGTTAGTCCCACCTACGTTGTGATAAATATTAGTAAGAACAAATGAATAAATTATCCCATCGTTTGTGTTTTGTTGTAGATTCGTTAGAACTAGCTTCTCTTGGCCACCAGCACCTATAACGATTTTGCTTATACCTTTGTTATCCACACCGAAGACCAAGACATCAAAGTTTTCAGCTACGACTTGGCCATTGGTAGGCATAACAAGGGTTATTTGAGGTTTAGAAGTGTCAGAGACACTTGTAGTTTCGCTACTACCACCACTAGAAGAGACATTCGTCTCTTCAATGACAGGGCTTTGACTACAGCTTCCAAACATCAGAGTTACACCTATCATTATGATAGGTATGATGAAAAGAAACTTTTTCATAATTCCCTCCTAAAATTCAGATTTCAATTATTAAACGAAAAAGTACCAAAGAAAGCGACACCCAACTCTTTGATTTCAAAATCAACATTCCTATAAAATTTTTTTATGAAGGTATGTGTAATCGGTAGTGGTGGAAGGGAACACGCAATAGCTTGGAAATTCTCAAAGTCATCAAATGTTGAAAAGGTCTTTTGCGTTCCTGGTAATGGCGGTACTGCAAGTATAGGAGAAAATATCAATATTCCCCTGAAACCTCCTTTTGTAGATTTGATAAAATTCATAAAAGAAAACAAGATTGACATTGTTTTCGTTGGACCGGAGAAACCAATAATTGACGGAATAACTGATTATTTAGAGCCTGAAGGAATAAAAATCGTAGCACCAACCTCAAACGGTGGAATGATAGAAGGTAGCAAGGTTTTCGCTAAACTCTTTATGAAAAAATACGGAATACCAACAGCAGAATTTGAAGTTTTTGAAGATTTTGACAGTGCAAAAGCATTTTTTGAAAAACACACCGATTGGGTAATAAAGGTTAATGGCTTAGCAGCCGGTAAAGGTGTAATCGTACCAAGTTCATACGAAGAAGGTATAAAATTTCTTGAAGATGTGTTCATAAACGACAAATTCGGTGACTCAGGTGATAAAGTTGTAATTGAAAAGAGAATATCAGGATTTGAAATAAGCGTATTTGTAATAACAGATGGAGAGGATGTAAAACTCTTATCAGTAGCACAGGACCACAAAAGAGCATTTGACGATGACAAAGGACCAAACACAGGCGGTATGGGCTCCTATGCACCTGTGCCATTCGTAAAGGAAGACTTAATAAAAGACATAATGAAAAAAATAATATACCCAACAGTTGACGGGCTAGCAAAAGAAGGAATAGGCTACAAAGGTATAATTTACGCTGGGCTAATGGTTGACGACAAACTAAATCCGTATGTGCTTGAATTCAATTGTAGGCTAGGTGACCCTGAAGCACAAGTAGTATTGCCATTAATAAAAACAGATTTCTTTGAATTATCCCAAGCAACAGCAGAAAAACTATTGAAAAAAATAAATATAGAGATATTTGAGAAATTCGCAACAGTCGTTGTTCTAGCATCTCAAGGATACCCCGAAAAGTACGAAGTAGGGAAAGAGATAAAAGGTGATTTGTCAGAAAAAGAAGATTCTATCGTTTTCCACGCAGGAACAACAATCAAAGATGGCAAACTTTTAACAAATGGGGGAAGGGTTTTAGGTGTTGTGGGGATAGGTAACTCTCTACAAGAATCTATAAGCAAAGCTTATAAGAGAATAGAAGGCATAGAATTTGAAGGAATGTTCTATAGAAGGGACATAGGAAAGAAAGCGTTGGAAAGATTATTATAATACAAGGAGGCAGAGCCTCCTTTAGAATGATTAGTTACAACCAACTAATAAGGAAAAACAATCTCCACTCTCTCGTTGTCAAGTTTCGTTACTTTTAAATCCTCCTTGTAGTACTTCCCAACTCCTTTGATTAATCCTACCATGAAGTCAATCAATCCTCTTGAGGATTTGTAATGCATTATAAGAGTCTTATCATCCTTCCATTCGTATTCAAACCTCGGTGGATGAGCATTAGCCATAGTTTTTGTAGAAGCTACATGAACTGAGTCCATTTTCAGTAAGAACTCTTTTGCCGTTTTACACCTATCGTAGTAAACTTGATAAATCTTATGTGAGTACTCATTTACCCAGTAATCACCAAAAGCATCTGCTACCTGAGTAAAAGACAAATTCAGTACCTCGCAAAGAGCGTTAATAACTTTCATTACAATTTGATCGTCAATGTCTGACATTGGTAATATCATAGGTTCTTTGTCAATTCCTGCTTTTTGTAATGCCTCTTTCCACTTTCCCTCACCAAAATTTTTAGTTACCATTTCCTTTGTAGCAAGTACTATAACTCCCTTCATAATTACCTCCTCACTTCCACTATTGTGAAAAAAAAATCAAGTTGCAACATTCTGTGGAGGCTGTTCCAAAAATATTTAGGTGGATGGATTTGGTTTTGAGATGGAGGAGGAAGGACAAAAATAAAAACACCCACAACATGTAGATGTTCCACAAGAGAGCACAAGCAATTGCCA
>JAPYWX010000086.1 GCA_028276145.1 Spirochaetota bacterium | reverse complement strand
TGGTGTTCTTATGGCTACATTGAATTCTGAAAAATCTTTTGTTATTACTCCTATTGAGCCAGTGTATATACCTCTTGGCGAATTTTCTAGAGAGTTTATAATTTCCATTGTTCTGATTTTGGGGGCTCCCGTTATTGAGCCACACGGAAAAAGTTTTTCTATTACCTCAGATATCTTTTTTACCTTTAGCCTTGATGATATTGTTGATGTCATCTGAAATACTGTTTCGTACTTTTCAATCTCAAAAAGTCTTTCAACCTTCACAGTTCCGAACTCTGATATTGTTCCTAAATCATTTCTGAGTAAATCTACAATCATTAAATTCTCTGCTTGGTTTTTGTCACTTTCTTTTAACTTCCTTCTCATTATGATATCCTCTTCTAGATATCTTCCTCTACTAATTGTTCCTTTCATTGGTTTTGTTGTAATTTTGTCGTTTTTCAGTCTAAAGAAAAGTTCAGGGGATAGACTTAAAATACTTATATCGTCAAGGTTTATGTAATATCCGTATTTTACACTCTGCTTTTTTCTTAAGTCTAAGAATAAATCAAATGGGTCTCCCTCAAAGTTAAAAAACATTTTGAAAGTGAAATTTACTTGATAAGTGTCACCATTTCTTAGGTATTCTCTTATTTTGAGTATTTTTTCTGTATACTCTTTTTCGTCGATCTCTGGGGTAAGGTTTTTTATTTGGTAGTTTCTTTTTGATTCTGGTATTTCAATTACTCTGTATTCTGGGAATACTCCGAACCATACAAGAGGTAGTTTTTCGTCTTTTTTCTTTTGTATTTCTTTTTGAAACCTTAAGTACCCATAGCTTGCTTCGTATGAAATGAATCCAACTAGAAAAAATCCCTGTTCCCTGAATTTATCTATCTCCTCTAAAGCTGTTTTGACATCATCAAAATTTCTTGCCACTATATCGTGTATGGGGTTAGAAAATAGTATGAGTCTGTCTCTTTTGTCTAGTATTGCATACTTCTCGTTCATAGGTTTTGATTAATTATACCTTTCGGGTATGATTTTTTAAAAGTTCTTTTGTTGTGGAAGGGGTTAACCTCTCTTTACTCACTAGAAAAATTTAAACAAAAGTACTCTAAGCACTTATTAGGAAAGTGCTATTTAGCACATTGATTTTAGTATCCCCGCCCACCCACCCTTAAGATTCTAAGGGAGGCATTAGCCTCCCTTAACCCTAATAAAGAAATGCTATTAAGCACAGGGTGCTATGAAGCACCTAACTAGGAAGGTGTTAAGAAGCAAATTACTTTTAGTAATCCCGCCTACCCACCCTATTAAGAAGTTCTAATAGTTAAAAGTCAAAAACTTAATTAAAAATTTGCTATAAGCACCTTTAAGTGTTTATAGGCAGGTGCTGAAGGCACCTGCGAGAATAAAAAAACTTTACTAGTTAAATAGGAATTAAATTTTTTTTGTTTTTACGAGGTGATTATATTTAAATTTGTTATATACTGGTATAGGGTAAGGAGGTAATATGAGGTATATAATTGTTGGTGGTGTTGCTGGGGGTATGTCGGCTGCTGCTAGGCTTAGGAGGATAGCTGAGGATGCTGAAATAATAGTTTTTGAGAGGGGCGAGTACATATCTTATGCGAATTGTGGATTGCCGTATTACATTGGTGATGTAATAAAGGAGAGGTCAAATCTTTTGGTTCAGACGGTTGAGGGGTTCAGAAAGAGGTTTAATGTTGATGTGAGGGTTAAGAGTGAAGTTATAGGGATAGACAGGAAGAACAAAGAGGTTATAGTTAGGGATTTGTCTACTGGGAAGGAGTATAGGGAGAAGTATGATAAGCTTATTTTGTCGCCGGGTGCTACGCCTGTTAAGCCCCCAATTCCCGGTATAGATTTGGAAAATATTTTTACTTTGAGGGATGTTGCTGACACTGACAGGATAAGAAATTTTGTTGATACGAAGAAACCTAGAAGAGCGTTGATTGTTGGTGCTGGTTTTATAGGGCTTGAGATGGCTGAGAACTTGCACAATAGGGGGATATTAGTGACTATAGTTGAGGCTTTGGAGCAGATGATGGGAGTATTGGACTATGATATGGCTACACTGATACATCAGCATCTAAAAACGAAGAATGTTGAGTTTTATTTAAAGGACGGTGTGAGTAGTTTTGAGTCTGCTGGTGATGGTAAGATTGCTGTTAACTTGAATAGTGGTAGGAAGATAGTCGTTGATATGGTTATTTTGTCAATTGGTGTCAGGCCTGAGAGCAAGTTAGCTAAGGAAGCTGGCTTGGAATTAGGTGAGAGGGGGCATATAGTTGTCAATGAGTATTTACAGACTTCGGATCCTGATATATATGCCATAGGTGATGTTATTGAGGTTTATAATCCTATAATTGGTAAGAAAGTGCCTTTACCTTTGGCTTGGCCCGCTAATCTTCAAGGTAGAATAGTTGCTGATAATGTTGTTTTCGGTAATGTTAGAAAGTACAAAGGTACGATAGGTGTTGCTATTGCCAAGGTTTTTGATATTACTGTGGCAGTTGCTGGTGCAACTGAGAAGATGTTGAAGAGAGAGGGAATACCGTTTAAGAGTATAATAATTCATCCATCTCATCATGCAGGTTATTATCCTGGTGCTTTACCTATGAGCTTGAAATTAACATTCTCGCCAACTGATGGTAAAATACTAGGTGCTCAGATAATAGGTTATGATGGGGTGGATAAAAGAATTGATGTTCTTGCTACTGCCATGAATGCTGGTATGACGGTTTATGACCTTACTGAGCTGGACCATGCTTATGCTCCACCTTACTCATCCGCTAAGGACCCTGTCAATATGGCTGGTTATGTTGCTGAAAATGTGCTTAAGGGGTTGGTTAAGGTTATTTCTGTTGAAGAGTTTCTGAGTCTTGACAGAGAGAATATTTTCATTCTTGATGTGAGGACTAAGGATGAATATGATCTTGGACACATTGAGGGGGCTGTTAATATTCCTGTTGATGAGATAAGGCAGAACTTAGGTAAGATACCAAAAGACAAGAAAATCATTGTTTACTGTAGTGTTGGTTTGAGAGGTTATGTAGCTTGTAGGGTACTTTACCAAAATGGCTTTAACGAAGTTTATAACTTGAGTGGTGGTTATAAGATGTACGAGGTTGTTACCCAGAAGCAGGGCAATGAAGATATATTTGAAGGGTATAGAGTTGATTTAGCTGATTTGGTTACTAAAGAGAGAGCACCGGTGGTAAGTGCTGCTTTAGAAGTGGAAGTTGATGCTTGCGGATTGCAGTGTCCAGGACCGATAATGAAGCTAAAGGAAAAAATAGATACTCTTCCGGTTGGTTCTAGGGTGATAGTTAAAGCTAGTGACCCAGGGTTTATGAACGATGTTAAGGCTTGGGCTGATGTTACGGGTAACAGGCTTATTGACTTGAAAATGGATAAAGGAGTAATTACAGCGGTTATAGAAAAAGGAACTAAGCAAGGGGTTAGGAGTGTTGTTGGGGCTGATAGTGCTACTTTCATTGTGTTTGACGATGACTTGGATAAGTTAATAGCCTCGTTTGTTTTGGCTAATGGTGCTCTCGCCGCTGGTAAGAAAGTTACGATGTTCTTCACTTTCTGGGGATTGAATGCACTAAAGAAAGATAGCAAGGTTAAGGTTAAGAAGGATTTGATATCAAAAATGTTTGGTGTTATGCTACCGAAAGGTACTAGTGAGCTCAAGTTATCAAAGATGAACATGTTCGGTATAGGTCCGAAGATGATAAGGTGGATTATGAGGAAGAAAAATATTGCTTCTCTTGAAGAACTTATGAAGGCTGCTATGGAGAAAGGTGTTAAGATTGTTGCTTGCCAGATGTCAATGGATGTTATGGGTATCAAGAAGGAAGAGCTTATAGATGGTATAGAAGTTGGTGGTGTTGCTACTTATATATCAGCTGCTAGTGAGTCGAATATAAACTTGTTTATATAATTTTTTACAAGGTGCCGAAAGGCACCTTTTATTCTCTTCGTTGACTTGAATTTAGGTTTTTATTAACATTATAATGTTGAAAACCTACATAAGAGGTAAAATTTATGAGCAAGAGAAAAAAGGATAGCCTAAATTGGAAAATAACGGGCATAGGTGTTGGGTTACTTCTGTTTGGGCTTATTTTCTTGGCTCTCGTTGGTTCTAACTATCATGGTATACCTGGGCTTATTGCTTCTTCTCTTCTTATTTTAGGAGTTATTAGTATTTTTTGGGGCTTAGCTGTGAACTTGGAAGAATGAAGATAGGGCATGTTGATTGAAGTTCTTAAGTCAAAGATACATAATGCTACTGTTACTGATACTTTTATTGATTATGAGGGTAGTATAGGTATAGACGAAGAGATAGTAGAACTAGCGGGGCTTAGGGAGTTTGAGAAGGTGCATGTTTGGAATGTAAGTAATGGTGAGAGGTTTGAAACTTATGTTATACTTGAGCCTCGGGGTAGTAGAAGAATAACGATAAATGGTGCTGCTGCTAGGTTAGCTCACAGAGGTGATAAGGTTATAATTGCCTCTTTTTGTTTTGTTTCTCCTGATGAGAAAGTTAGTCCTAGAATAGTTATACTTGATAGTAACAATGTTCCAAAATTAAAGTAAATACGTTATGAAAACTGTCAGAGAGCTTGTTAATTCAAAAAGTTTAACAAAGATTTCGATGATAACGTGTTATGACTACTCAACGGCTAAGATAATCAAGGATACTGATATAGACATTGTCCTCGTTGGGGATTCTTTGGGAATGGTTATTTATGGATATCCTTCAACTTTGCAAGTTGAGATGGAGCAGATGGTTTTTCATACTGAGGCAGTGTATAGGGGGTTGGAGGGGCAGAAATTATTAGTTTCTGACTTACCTTTCTTGTCGTATCAGGCATCAACAAGGGATGCTGTGTTTAATGCTGGTAGGTTATTGAAAGCTGGTGCTAACATTGTTAAGCTTGAGGGGGGTAGGAGGGTTATTGACAAGGTTAGGGCTATTGTTGATGCTGATATACCTGTAATGGGGCATTTGGGATTGACGCCGCAGAGTATAAATGTAACGGGTGGGTATAAGCTTCAGGCTGTTGATGAGGAGAGTATTGAAAATTTGTTTGAGGATGCTTTTGCTCTTCAGAATGAAGGTGTGGTAGCTTTGGTTCTTGAGTTGGTACCTGAGGAGGTGGCTAAGAAGTTAACGGAAGAGTTAAGTATACCTACGATAGGTATAGGTTCGGGTAGGTTTTGTGATGGTCAAGTTTTGGTGATAAATGATATGCTTGGTTGGTTTAAGGACTTTTCACCGAAACATACGAAGAAGTACGCTAATCTTTCGGAGGTTATATTTTCGTCAGTGAATGAGTATGTCAGTGATGTGAAAAATGGTACTTTCCCGGGTGAGGGAAATGTTTTTCACTTAAAGAAAGAAGTTGATTTTGAGAAGATAATAAGGAAATTTAAAGTTTCCTAGGTTTTAGAGTTTTTTAAGTAACTCTTTAGTTTTCTTGTAGGATATTTCTACATATTCGTCAATTCTATCTAGTGCTGATATGTCAAGTTCTTCTATGGGGTATCTTACGAGGATTTTGGGTTTGTAAAATTTTATTTCCCAGTTTTCTAGCTCTATATCCATGAGGATCATTGACCTTTTGAGTATGCTGTAGATTGTTAGAGAAGGTTCGCTTATTTCTATTTTGAATATTTCTTCTAATTTTTGTCTTGTCATTCTGCTTATTCTTTCGAATGTTGTTGGTAATATTTTTTTGTGGTCTTCTGGTGTTAATGATGAGGCGAATATTTCTGTACATTTTTCATCTGCGAGTTCTTTTAGTGGTAGTGGTGCTAGGACACCGCCATCTATTATGACATTGTCATTTTCTATAACTGGTTTCATTATACCTGGTATTGATATACTTTTTCTCACTGCTTTGAATACGCTGCCTTGGGTTATTTTGATTCTTTCCCCGTTTGTTATATCTGTAGCCATAACGATTAGTTTTGTTTTGAGGTCATCGAAGTTTTCTGTTCCTATGTGTTCTTTGAGGAATTCTTCGATTTTAGGTTCTATTATACCTTTTCTTGAGACAGAGAAAGAGATGTACTTTAGGAAGTTTTTGCTTCCCATCTGCTTGAAGATTTTTATTATTTCGTTTGAGTTTTTGCCGGATGCCCAGAGTGCTCCCATTATGGCACCGATGCTACTACCTGCTATGACATCGGGTTTTATATCTTCCTCTTCTAGTGCTTTGATGAATCCAAGGTGACATATTCCCTTGAATGAGCCACTTCCTAAGCTGACACCTATTTTCATAGGTGAAGAATTATAAATCATTTAAGGTTTGTTGGGTTAGTTATTTTGATGAACTTGGTAGAATTTGAATTTTTTGGTGGATTAAGTTTTTCTAAAAGAGTTCTCACGCCCTCTTATAATCATTCACTTTCCTAGTTGTCAAGAGTTTTTGAAAGCAATTGAATTTTTTAGATGCACCCTTCGCAATAGAAGCTAAGTTGCAGCAAACCTCCGATAGTGTTTTTGAGGATGTCAAAAATTTCATCATCTAGACCGCTTCACAAAAGGGAAGAGAGAGGATTTTTCTTAAAAGTAGGTTCGCTCCAATTTTTAAGAGAGGCTATGAATCTCTTAACTTTTTAAAAGTTAAAA
>JAPYWX010000085.1 GCA_028276145.1 Spirochaetota bacterium | reverse complement strand
CAACGCCTTGTATCTCTTTTATTGAAGAGTGCTAATAAGCACAAAGTGCTATTAAGCACACACACTTTATTATCGTTGGAAAGCTTCGCTTTCCAAAACCTTTTTATTAAAGGAGTTTTCAAACACTTAGGAAAGTGCTAATAAGCACACCCTTATTTAATGTTAGGATACTTTGTATTCCAAAACCCTATATCTTTTTTATTAAAGAGTGCTATTAAGCACAAAGTGCTATGAAGCACACACCCTAGCAAATACTACCTAGCAAAAGTTGAAAAAACAACCAAAGCGGAATGTAAAATTAAAAAAATGAGTAAAACAATTCTAATAACAGGTGGAAGTATAGGAATAGGTAGAGCAACTTGTATTGAGTTATCAAAACTCGGCTTCACCATAATTTTTTCTTACTACAAAGACGAAAAAGAGGCAAGGGAAACGGCTGAAAAGTGCCAACTAGCAGGTGCTAAAGAGGTCTTTTATCAATACCTTGACTTAACAAACGATGATTCAATAAAAAAATTTGCTGCCGAGGTAATAGGTAAATTCGGTAAAATTGACATACTCGTAAACAATGCAGGTGTCATATCATGGAAACCACTCAAAGAACAAACATTTGAAGAAATAACAATGCAAGTAAGAGTAAACCTAGAAGGACTCATAAAAATAACAAAAATATTCTTACCCTACGTCAAGGAAAAGATAATAAACATATCAAGCGGAGCAGGCAAAACAGCATACGCAGACTTAACAACATATTGTGCCACAAAGTTCGGCGTAAGAGGATTCACCCAAGCACTAGCAAAAGAAATTTCAACCCCCTTATGCGTAGTTGTCAACCCTGATATGACACAAACACGAATGACAGATTTCAAGGGAAGACCACCAGAAGATGTAGCCGAGGTGATAAGAGACGTAATACTAGACAAAATAAAATCACACCCCGGCGAAGATATAGACGTGTGGAGATACAAATAACCTTTACTTATATTTGTGCTCTATTATCTTACCTTCAGCAATATAAACAACATCCTCAGCTATATTTGTCAAAAGGTCACCTATCCTCTCTAAATCCTTAAAAACAAGCAGTTTTAATATTATCTCCTCCATATTGGAAGAATTCTCTATTGCCTTCCTAATTCCTATATCTCTGTAATTATCAATCTCCTTATCCATACTTATAACTTCCTTAGCAATATTTGAATCTCGGTCAACAAACGCTCTAATAGTCTTATTAGTCATAACGGTAAGCAAATTAAATATTTTTGTAACTTCTTCAGGAACTTCTACCTTACCCAAATCAAGAGATTTTAAAACATTACTAGCAATGTTAACAGCGTGGTCTCCTATCCTCTCAAAGTCCTTATTTATTTTAACAGCCATTATAGCAGTCCTTAGCATCTCAGCCTCCGGCTGGTAAAGAGCAATGACCCTTATTACTTTGTTCTCTATTTCTATCTCCAGTTCATCAACTTTCTTATCAGTTTCTATAACCTGTTCGCACAATTCCTTGTCAAAAGTCATAAGTGCTCTTACAGCCTTATGCAACATTTCAATACAAATCGAAGATTCATTGATTATTTCATCCTTTATCTCTTTTATTTCCTTCTCAAGCTTAACCATAAAAACCTCCTTAAAACTTCTAAAAAATTAACCAAATCTACCGGTAATATAATCTTCTGTTCTCTTATCAGAAGGAGAAGTAAATATCTTCTCCGTTTTGTCAAACTCAATAAGCTCGCCCATAAGTAAAAAGCCTGTATAATCTGAAATTCTCGAAGCTTGCTGCATATTATGGGTAACTATAACAACAGTATAAGTATAGTTTTTTGAAAGCTCAACTATGAGTTCCTCAATTTTAGCTGAAGATATCGGGTCCAAAGCAGAAGTAGGCTCGTCCATCAAAATAACCTCAGGCTCAACAGCTAAAGCTCTAGCGATACAAACTCTCTGCTGCTGCCCTCCCGACAAAGAAGTAGCAGGCTTATGTAGCCTGTCCTTAACTTCATCCCAAATTCCAGCAGCCCTAAGAGATTTTTCTACAATCTCATCAAGTACACTCTTTTTCTTTATACCTCTCAATCTAGGACCAAAAGCAACATTCTCGTAAATACTTAGGTAGAAAGGATTAGGCTTCTGAAAAACCATTCCTACCCTACTCCTCAATTCAAAGTCATCAATAGAATTGTCATCAAGTATATTCTTACCGTCAAAAATAACCTCACCTTCAACCCTCGCTTTATCAACAAACTTATACATCTTATTGAAAACCCTAAGAAGTGTGGTTTTACCACATCCTGAGGGACCTATCAAGGCAGTAACAACATTCTTCTCTATCTCTAGGTTAATATTTTTAAGCACATGACCAGAATCATAATAGAAGTTCAGATTCCTTACAACAATTACTTTATCACTTCCTTTCCTAGACATACAATTCCCTCCTTAACCTCCTCCTAACAATTATAGCTAAGACATTCAAAATAAAAGTTATAGACAAAAGAACAAGCGTAGTAGCAAACTGTATAGGTAATGTAGCATCAACATCTACTGACTGTGTTGCCATTACGTAAATGTGATATCCTAACTCCATAAACTGGTCAGTCAACGATGATGGCAAATAAGGTAGAAAGTAAGCAGCACCAGTGAAAAGCACAGGCGCAACTTCACCAGTACTCCTAGAAACTCCTAATATAGTACCCGTAAGCACTCCCGTAAAAGCTCTAGGCAAAATAACCTTTAAGATAGTCTCCATCTTGGTAGCACCGAGAGCAAAAGATGCCTCTTTCAAACTTTCAGGTACCGCTTCTAGTGCTTCTCTAACTGAAGAAACAACAACAGGTAGTGAAACCAAACCCATAGTAAGCCCTGCCCAAATCAATGCTGGCTTACCCCAAGTTAACTTACCTCCATAAAAAGTGTTATCTATCATACCCCCAATGTAAACAACGAAAAAAGCCAAACCAAACATACCTATAACAATCGTAGGAATACTTGCAAGAAGGTTTATAGAACCGTTGACAAACTTATAAAAAGCAGACTCCTTATTACCATACTCAACTAAGTATATAGCAGTTATTATCCCTAAAGGTACAGAAAATATAGTAGTAACTATAACAAGCAAAACAGTACCAATGATAGCCGGGAAAATACCTCCTTCTGTCATACCATGCTCAGGAGCTTGCGTCAAAAATTCCCAAGTAACCCTTTCATACCCCCCTAAGAAGATAACGGCTAGAATAATAGCGAAGAAACCCACTATCAAAATGACAGAAACAGCAAGCAAAAAATAAGTTAGAAAATCCCCAATTTTGTATCTAATCTTTATTGATTCCCAATAACTCCTCAACCCCATATCTCAAACCCCTAATCTAGATTTTATATACTTGTAAACATAGTTAGAAATAAGATTGAAAATCAAAGTAGCCACTAGAAGCATAAACCCTATGAAAAATAAAACAGCGTAATGCTCATCACCAATTTGTACTTCTGCCATCTCAGAAGCTATAGTAGCCGATACAGTTCTAACAGGTAAGGTAAAATCAAAAGAAGGTATAGGAGCGTTACCCGTAGCCATCAAAACTATCATGGTCTCACCGAAAGCCCTAGAAGCAGCAAATATAATAGAAGAGAATACAGCCGACAAAGAAGATGGAAGAACAATTTTCCAAGCTACATGATGCCTAGAAGCACCAAGAGCATAAGCCGATTCTATCAAATGCTTAGGTATAGCCCTCATAGCATCCTCTGAGATAGTGAAGATAACAGGTATAATTGCTAAAGCCACACCTATACCACCTACAATAGCATTAAGTCTAAAATCCCAACCAAAAACATTTTGTAAAAATGTAGCGGCAACCATAAGCATAAAGAAACCTATTACAACACTCGGCAAACCAGCTATCAGCTCTATTATTGGCTTTATCGTCTCCCTCAAAAAGTCACTAGCATAAACAGAGACATAAAGAGCAGCAAAAACAGCTAAAGGGGAAGCTATCAAGGTAGCAACAATCATTACCCTGAGAGAACCAATTATCAAAGGTACTATGCCATACTTCGGCTCAATAGAAACCGGCTGCCAAATATACGAAAACAAATTACTCAGATTAGCATGAGAATTAATGTACCCCTTGCTAATCAAAAGAAACGCTTCCCTCAAAACAAAGAATATCACAAAAATAATCAGCAATATGGAAGTAAAAGCTATAAAATAAACAAAACCCTTCCAAATCAAATCAAACAGTTTCCTCCTAAACTTCAAGTCACCCTTGGATTTAAAAACTTTCGTTTCCATACCCCCACCCGAATGCGTTTTTAACTTTTAAACAAAATTGTAAAGATATCGTAAAGAAATCTTTAAGTTCTAAAAAAATTTGAAAGCTTGAAAACTATATACTTCAATAGGTCTATCCCCTTTTCAACATTTCTCTTATACTTAACACTAGGGATAAAGAACAACAGAGCCGAAACCCTACCCACCAAAGTTATACCAAAAAGCAATTCATAAAGAGTAAAATCTTTGTACAAAATAAACACCTTAAAACCACTCAAAGCTATTGAAATAGCACTAGCCAAAATAGTACCTATGAGTATACCAAAACCGTTTATAGCACTTATCACAGAGAAAAAGTTATCCTTGTGTCTAGAATGAATATCAGAAAACATTATGTAAACGAAAGAAGATTCATAACCTGCTGAAAATATGCCAGAAACAAAAGGTTCAAAGAAAGTCAAAATAAACCACAAATCCCTAGGTACAAAGAACCACAAGGATATGGTGAAACACAAGCCAGCAACCGACAAGCTAAGCACAGACTTAGCACCAAACTTATCAAGTAAAACCCCCCAAAAGTAACTAGACAAAGTCATACTCACAGCATATATTGAAAACTGAATACTAACAAACTCAGGACCTAAACCGAAATTTTTCATCACCTGAACAGGTATAAACGGAACACCTATTGATGAAACCATCTCAAAGAAAAAGAAAAACCAAACTATACTTCTAACCTTAGCCTTACTAAGAATACTAAATGACTCCCTCAAAAAATCAATAAACGATATGTTCCTTGTTTTCGTTTTTTCATCAAACTGTAGAAGGTAAAGACCACTAGATATAAAACCAACAACACCAACTATCGAGAAAAGTATGAAGAAAGCAACATTTTCTTGACCTTGGCTAGAAAAGTACTTGATCAGAAACCCACCCAAAAGGAAACCTAAAAGCAAAGTAAAAGTTGTAACAGCCTTTCTAATTCCCATGTATGTACCTTTAGTTTCCTCAAAAACCAGTAAGTCCATCCACCTCATCCATACAACCATTAGTATCCTAAAAAACAGAAAGGACACCAAAGCAGAAACAACAAAAACAGTTACAGTAATACTAGATTTACCAAAAATAAGAACGAATATCGCAGGCAAAAACCAAATACCACGGTATATTATCCCAGTAACAAAAGCTATCTTCTTCCTTTCCCCAACCTTAGCAAGATAATAACCTGCAAATATACCTAAAAAAGAAAAAATAAACTGCGAGTTAGGTAGTATTGAGAACCAATAATCAGGAAGCCCTAAAAATATCCCAAATGCCTGTAAAAAGAACCCTTGATGTATTATAGCGCCAGCAAAAGAGGCAATAGCCCCCTCAATCATCGAAACTTTTAAAGAAAACTCCCTTTCCCTTACATTTCTCTCCATCGTTGAAGTTATATTTTCTAATAACAAAGCAATCAAATACAAAATTTGAGGTTATCACTTCCTAAAAATAGTAGGTGAAATCCTACTTTTTTAGGTTTAATGGATACGGTGAAAAAGGGGTATAACCCCCTCTATACGAAAAAGGTACAAAATGTTTTTGAAAAAGACCCTTCTTTTAAATGAAAATTGCTTGCGTGAAAAAATTAACGGTATCTTTTCTTTTTTTAACATTTTGTACTTTAAGCTTCAGTTCTCCCGTTTTTACACCTAAAATTGATGGCATCAAAGAAGCCCAATGGGGTGACACACCAGATGCAACAAGCGAAGGCGAGGGATTTGACAATGACCCATGTAAGTACCTTTACATAACAGATGACGGGTACTACCTATATATACTTTATTGGTATCAAGGAGACCAAAATGCTAGTGACGGTGGCTCTGCACATAATGTCATAGCAATAGACACGAAGGAAGGTGGCGGAAACTACGACCCATGGAGAAATCAAACAAAATTCTCAAACACCTTGCCAGACTTCATAATATCATCATACCACAATGCACAAAATGGACTTAAAGACATCCAACTCAGAAAATGGGAAAACGGAACATGGAAATTTTTAGGTTCACTCGGTGAAGATGACCACTACGAAAACATACCCGGAATAGGAGAAATCAAAATACCCTTAACCACACTAGGCGTAGGTAAAGGGAAAGAAATAAAAATAGTACACTATTATAGATACAACGAAAACAACGCCGGCATAAGCGATTCAACACCTTATAACCCATCAGCCTCACCTCAAAGCACCTCACCAGCAAACATAGTAAACTTTTTTAGTTACACTATAAGAGGAAACACCGAAGCAAACAATATCAAAATCATAAAAAATGTCGTAAAAGAAAACGAAAAACTACTGTTTCTAATAAACTACCCAGGAACTTATGAAATATCCATATATTCCTTAGAAGGAATAAAAATCAAAGACATAACAAACACTTACCTTATTCAAGG
>JAPYWX010000084.1 GCA_028276145.1 Spirochaetota bacterium | reverse complement strand
TGTATCCTATCTTTTGGTTCCTGAATTTGGCTAGCTCATCTTCGTTTAGTGATGTCACATCAGTGCCATCAATTATTATTTTCCCGTCATCAATATCATCAATGCAACCTATAATGTTCATCAGTGTTGTTTTGCCTGAGCCACTTTCACCAGTAATAGCAACAAATTCACCTTTTTTTATAGCAAGTGAGAAATTCTTGAATACAACAAACCTTTCACCACTTGTTTCCCTGTACGACTTTGTTATGTTGTCAATTATTATAATGTCCATAGTTAGAGATTAAAACAAATTATAAAGTATAAGCAGAGGTGATTTACATCAAAATTTTGAAAAGATGCTTAATTTTGCTATTTTACTTTTCCCATAATATAAATTATGTTAACTTTAATAAAAAACTTAATAAATTCCTTCTTTATCACTGCTTCTCCACCTCACTAGGCAATTCAGAGCATTTAAAAGAGTCTTATTTCTTTTTCTAGGCTATTATCAAATTTATTTTTTGATGGTCCGTACTTGCCTGTTAATTCTCCTTTTTCTTTTCTTTTCTTTCTTTAAAAGTCTTTGTTACTACATGTTTTTCTATTTCTTTCATCGCAATTTCTATTTCTTTTTCGTAGTTTCTTAATCTTTCTTCAGCTAACTTGATATACTCATCAGAGATTTCTATTCCTATGTAGTCGCATCCTAGAATTTTTGAAGCTACCTATTTTTCTTTCTTTATGTTCATATCCAGCAAGAGTAACAGTAATGAATTCTCTTATTGTGGAAGAATTTTTATAATTTATATACATGGTCAATAAGTCAACAAGCATTCCTATGATAGTATCTTTAGATTTCCCTATTAGGTAATTGCTTAATTCAACATGTGACCCAGTTGAATAGATTTTTATCACATTTACTAGTTCTTGGTTCATGAGCAGATATATTATAAAGTATCTTCAATTTAACTAAAAATTCTTTATAAATTATAAATTCTGTCAAAATCTTCTTCGCTCATAAACAGGTATCTTATGCCTTCTATTAAGCCGATGATAGCAGGTATAAATGTCCAGCAAAAAAGAAGGTAGACAACACCTTGTCCAATCTTCCCTAAATAGAATTTATGGATTCCAAAATTTCCCAAGAATATCGCCAACAAAGACGCTACTATTCTATCTCTTTCCTTTGGCTTTAGTGCAAATGTTGGCTGTCTGACACCACATTTAGGACATATTTCAGCTCTATCATCAATTTGTGCTCCACAATTTACACAATACTTCATACCCTCCCCCTACCCTTAATTACTTTGAATGAGTGGACTAATTTATTCAACAAGAATACGCACTAAGATTCCTAAAACAAATTCGCTAACTCCTTCTTGCCTTCGGCTGATTTTATCCTTATTTTTACTTCATCACCATCCATATTAAACTTCTCCATCACATTTGAAATTCTTCTAAGACACGTTTGAGCTGAACATCCTTACATTAACAAAAAGAGTCTCACTATCTAGCTTGTCAACCTCTTGATAAGTTTTACCGTCAAGAGTTCTGTAATCCTTCCAATAGGAATCTGGGTCATCTTCTATCATATCCTTCAACTTTTCCCACCTAACAATAGTATCTGAATTCCCAAAAAGTTCTTCTTGATTGTCCATGATTATATCAAAATCGTACTCAGGTGAATCATAAATATATCTCATAAACTTAAGAAATACATCTACCCATGTCTCGACTTTCACACTCTTACCACGAGTAATAATTTCCAAAGGTTTGGTAAAACGGACATTTCTATCTTCATCGTCTAATGGAAATATATATTCACCCTCTACCACAGCACTTTCCGTTGATGCCTTCCAATTGTTACTGTGCTTATACTCATCTGGTAATGGGAATGTTTCAAGGAACCACTTTATCATTCTATCTCGATGTCTGATTATACTTTCCTCGTTCCATGTATCCTCATTGATGATACTTAACCTATAACTGAGGTTTGAAGCCATAAGCCTCTTCTTCTTTTCAGCAAATGATTTATTACCCATTTCCTCATTAAATTCCGTAAGTATAAGATTACCTATGTTGTGTAAGTACTTTTTATGAACCTCTTCCCAGTTAGCCCCTAATTCTTTTTTCCACTCTTCACTCAATTTTTGTGGCATTATGTGCTCGATAGTGACTTTGTCACTACGAAAGTTAACAGTAACTTTTGAATTGTTTTCCTCAATCTTACCTAAAATGAATTTAGCATAATCTTTAAGCTCCTCATAGAAATTCATACTCTTGAGAGCATTTTCAATTTCATCATCATTAGGAAACCTAAGGTTATAGGGTAAGTTTGTTAGAATTTCTATAATTGAAACCTTACCTTGAGCTATGTCTTCTATTCTTTTACATAGTGTTACAATACTCTTATTCTCACCTTGAGTTAACTTCAATACTCTTCTTCTAATCAGGTATGTACGAATTATTTTCAGTATTGAAATTAGCATTTCATCACTTATTCTGATATCACCTCTAGGGTATTGATGGTATTCAAGTAGTCCCAAAACAAATGGTTTGAAAGCCTCTGACCCAATATCGTGAAATATGTTTCTAAGAAGTTCTTTAATTTCGGCATCGTACTTTGAGTTGTTTGAAATAATATCGTTACTGTCATAGTTTTCTCTAATAATCCACTTGTACAACTTAACATACTTCGTTATGTCACTCACAAAATCGTAGACTCTTCCGCAAAATTCATTTTCTACGAATTCTTTGAACTCCTGATAAAGCTCTTTAGTATTGTTATCGTTAACAACTTTTAGATAGGTAGATTTTTTATATTGCAAGTAATCCCTGAAGAAATAAGAAGTATCATTCTCTAGAACTTTCTCAATTTTAGGGTACCATATATTATCGTAGATTTCCGTCTGGTCATTGCTTCTTAACCCTAGAAGTATGTAGTTTCTAACAAGGTCTGACAAAGTTAAAGGCTTTCCAAGAGAATTGAGAGTTTCAAAAATTACTTGAGGGTCCTCACCTTTAAATGGCCTTTCAGTAGAAAAACCTTTCTATCTCAGGTTTACCCCATGCGTATGCTCTTTGGAAAGGAGGTATGAAGAACGAAACAGCATTTTTAGACAAAACATCATGAATAGAAAAACTGTAAGTTTTCATAAGTCTATGTTAAATTACAGTTCTACGAAGTTTCAAGACTTCTCTTCCCTACACTCTACCAACAGGCATAATATAGAGTACCTCTTCTTTGTCCGGTATTCCGAGTAACTCTCTAACTTTTTCATCATCAAAAGCCCCTACAGCCACAGTTCCAAGCCCTAGAGCAGTAGCTTGTAAATAAAGGTTCTCTCCAACATGCCCAACTTCCATATGCACATATTTTATACCTCTATTCCCATATTTCCTAGTAGTTATACTGTAATCTGCTGAAATCACAATAGATATAGGTGCATTTCTAACACAATCCTGTAAGAGTGAGAACCTATATAGCTCATCTCTTATATCTCCGGACTTCATTAGTTTTATTTCGTGCCAATTCGGGTTATATTTGTATACTCCTTTCTCTAATCCTTCTACCTCCCCCACAACCAAATAAACATTCAAAGGATATAGAGCACCAGCAGATGGTGAAGTCCTAAGTTTAAAAGTATTCTCAGTAACTCCCTGACAAGCCCAAAGCAACTGAGATACCTCGTAAATTGTTAACGGCAGTTTTTTATACTCTCTTACTGACCTTCTCTTTAGAAGAACTTCTTCAAGTGAATTATTACCTTTGTAGCTAGGATTAGGAAGTCTCATAGATTAAATTTTTCTAAAAAAGGCAGAGCCTTTTCAACTTAGTGGTGATTCATAGTACCTTCCTAATTAAGTACTTGAAGCACATAATGCTAAACGGTGCTTCTTTATCAGGTTAAGTGAGGCTTCAGCCTCACTTAAAATCTTAAGGGTGGGAGGGGGCTACTAAAAGCAATGTGCTTAATTACACTTTGCGCTTGAAGCACTTTTTAATTATGCTTACCAGAGAGTGAAGAGGCAAAACACCTTTTTGATAAGTAAAAGATGTTGGAAAACGGAGTTTTCCAACGATAAAAAGAGTATAGAAAGGCTTAGCCTCTCTTTGTACTTACTTGCTTACTCAATTGGTAGATGATAATAATATTTTCTTTGGGGGTGGTTATGGACTATAGAGAGTATGCCGTTAGTTTAGGTAAAAAAGCAAAAGAAGCATTTAAGTACATTTCAAAAGCAACAACAGCTCAAAAGAACAAAGCACTTGAATTAATTGCAGACTACATAAGCAAGAATGCTGACTATATAATTGAGGAAAACAAAAAAGATGTAGAATTCGCAAAACAAAGAGGTAGGTCACAGGCACTAATTGATAGAGTCGTACTAAACGAAAAAAGAATTCAAGGAATGGTTGAATCAGTAAGAACAGTAATACTTCTAGATGACCCTGTAGGTAAGGTGGTATATAGCTCGAGAAGACCTAACGGCTTATTGGTAAACAAAATAAAGGTTCCTATAGGAGTTATCCTAATGGTTTACGAAGCTAGACCTAACGTTACACTTGATGCAGCTACATTGATACTAAAAAGCGGTAACTCTGGAATACTTAGAAGCGGTTCAGATGCCAGAAATTCAAGCATGGCAATGATGAAATTTATATCCCAAGCGCTGAAGGAGGTAGATTTGCCGTCTGATGTGATACAATATGTTGATATAACTGAACATGAGGTAGTTAATGAGTTACTTAAACTTGATGAGTACATAGATGTTGTTATACCAAGAGGTGGTGAATCTCTGATAAGGTCAGTTGTGGAGAATGCTAAGATGCCAGTTTTGAGACAGGAAAAAGGCGTCTGCCATGTTTATGTAGAAAAGACAGCTGAAAAGGAAATGGCAGAAAAGATAACAGTCAACGCCAAGGCACAGAGACCATCTGTGTGTAATGCTGCCGAAACTCTTCTAATACACAAAGATTACCCATACAAGAAGGACCTTCTTTTAGCACTGATAAACGCAGGTGTCAAACTCAAAGTTTGTGATTTGACAATGAATACAGTCGTTTCAGAACTTCCAGAAGATGCCAAGAAATACATTGAGAAAGCCGAAGAGAAGGACTTTTATAACGAGTACCTTGACTACATAATGAATGTTAAAATAGTTAATAGCACAGAAGAAGCAATTGAGCACATATCAAAATACGGTTCAGGACACACTGAATCAATAGTAACTAGAGATTATTTTGAAGCAAATAAGTTTTTGGAGAACATTGATTCATCAACAGTTATGGTAAATGCATCTACAAGGTTCACTGATGGCGGTGAATTTGGTTTGGGTGCTGAAATTGGCATCAGTACTCATAAATTCCATGCTAGGGGACCAATGGGACTAATGGAATTGACAGCTGACAAGTGGATAGTCTACGGAAACGGACAAATAAGGACATAGATTCATATTCTACAGGGAGGCTCACGCCTCCCTATAAAATAAAAAATTATACTAAACCACCATAAGCTAGTTCACCACCCAAGGAACCTTGGAAGAACCCAGCGAACACAGATAGCAGTATGACAATTAAATATATCCATCTTATTATGTTTTTCTTGCTCTCATCCTTAATCAGTGAGTAGGCAATTCTTAGCCCCAAAACAACAGAGTAAACACTTGTAAGTATGAACCCTAGTAGCTCATGAGATTCTAGTAATTCAAGCCCTTCTTTTGACAAACCTTCCTCATCAATGTGTGCATAAACATAATACCCGGATAGTGTAGCTATTAAAACTCCGAGCAATGCTAAGACAATAAATGTAAACTCGATACTATCGGGCTTTCTTCTCAAAATTAAATAAGCTATTTCAAGCACCAATAGCGCAACGGGAAATGCTATACCAAAATGTGTAAAAGGTGGATGTACCTTCATAACCTCAATAGTGAGCTCTTTCGCACCTTCAGCATTTTCATGAGCCCCCGCAAGAGCACCTAAAGGAAGTAATAGTACGAAGGAAATTAGCAAGATAAGAGATACTCTCTTCATTTTCCCCTCCTTATTAAAGGATTTTATAAGAGAGGTAGAACCTCATTGTCAAATCCTAACATTTATTCCGTTTGACTTTAAAAATAGTTTCAACTCTTTTATAGATATTTCCCTGAAGTGGAAAACTGAAGCTGCTAATGCAGCACTACAATTTGTTTTTTTGAATACTTCCAAAAAGTGCTCCATTTTACCAGCACCGCCAGAAGCTATAACGGGTATCTTTACAGCTTCTGAGACTGCTTTCGTTAGTTCAATATCATACCCATCTTTCGTACCATCCGTATCAATACTAGTGAGAAGTATCTCTCCAGCCCCTAGTTTTTCAACCTTTATAGCCCATTCAATCGCATCTAAACCTGTATCCTCCCTACCACCCTTTATGAAAACTCTGTATTGTTCCCCTACTCTCTTCGCATCTATCGCTACAACAATACATTGAGAACCAAATCTGTATGCACCTTCAGAAATAATAGTAGGATTCTTAACAGCAGTAGTGTTTATTGACACTTTATCAGCTCCGGCAAGGAGTAGCTCCCTCATATCCTCTACCGTTCTAATACCTCCACCAACAGTAAAAGGTATTGATATGTTATCAGCTACCCTTCTAACTACATCCGCTAGTGTTTTCCTCTCTTCGTATGACGCCGTTATGTCAAGAAAAACAATTTCATCAGCATAATTATCATTGTAGAATATGGCATTCTCTACGGGGTCACCAGCATCAATTATATTCTCAAAATTTACACCTTTTACTACCCTTCCC
>JAPYWX010000083.1 GCA_028276145.1 Spirochaetota bacterium | reverse complement strand
ATAACTGTCAAGCTTTAGTTGTACACCTCAGACATCCGAAAAGTAGAAGAAGAATATAGAGATTTCTGGTTTGATAATCTATCTGAGATGTTAGAAAAACTATCACATTGTTAAATGTTACCTTAGGCTTAAACAATTATTGAAAAAACAATTACAGAGAGGCGTAGCCTCTCTGATAAATTAATTACTATTACCTCTTAAGATTGAGTAATTCTTGTAGCATCTGGTCAGTGGTAGTTATTGTTCTAGAGTTTGCTTGGAATCCTCTTTGCGTAACTATCATATCAATAAAAGCATCTGACAAATCAACATTTGACATTTCCAAAGCACCTGAATATATCTTACCTTTACCTTTTATCTCTGCTGGGCTTATATCAGCAAGACCTGAGTTCATCGTTTCTATATAAAGGTTTTCACCTACCTTCTCTAATCCTTGCGGATTAGTGAAACCAGCTAAAGCAATCTGCCCTAATGGCTCCTGTAAACCATTCGTGAACACTCCTATTATAGTACCTGAACTATCAATTTTGAAACTCTCTAAGTATCCCATAGCGTGCCCATCCTGGTCATAATGCCCTGCCGTAGAAGGTGCATAAAACTGCGTGATACTATTCTCTATACTCCCAACATCACCTAACTGTAACTTAATAGTTTGCTCCTTACCGTCAGGCAAAACAAATCTAACATTAACCGAAACAGTGCCATTATCAAGAACCGTAGGATTCACACTGTTATCTGATACACTCTTCAAAGTACCCTTTGAATCAAATTCAATCGTGAACTTATTATTATTGTCTATCTTAGGTTCACCTACGCTAACAAGCACATTCTGCACTCCTTCAACATTCACAGTAGCTTCCCACCTATTTAGCCCAACTCTTATAAAGTCAACAAACATCCTGTACTTATTGCCGTACGAATCAAAAACATCAACACTAGTTTTATGAGTATATTTCTCCCTATCAAGTTCAGTTGACTCGGGGGTTATAATTGGAGTGGCACTATTCAAGTTTGACCTGTACTTAACTATGGTAGTTGCAGCTGCCGGACTCTTAGCACCTCTAGGTATGTAAAGATCTTCTATCTGCCCGGAAGGGTTAATGACTATCTCACCAGTAGTAAGCTTTTGAGCTCTCCAGCCTTGCACCTTAAAACCGTTAGCATTAACAAGTAAACCATCCTTATCTATATAAAAATTACCTGCTCTAGTATAAAATAACTGTTCCCCTTTCTTAAGAACAAAGAACCCTTCACCAGCGATTGCTAAGTCAGTATTAATTCCTGTTGTTTGAATACTACCTTGGGTCATTACTTTGTCAATACTTGCTATAGCCATACCTAAACCAACTTGTTTACTGTTTATACCACCTCTCTCATCAGTTGGCTTAGCAGCAGCTTCCATCATCTGAGATATAATATCCTGAAATGTCACTCTTTCTCTCTTAAAACCATAAGTGTTGACATTTGCAATGTTATTACCAAGAACATCCATTCTCACCTGATGATTTACTAACCCTGAAACACCTGAATAAAGAGACCTCATCATATAACCCTAACCCCCTCTTATTTCTAACTTTCGGAATAATCAACTTCGTTTTTAGTAATTTTCCAAGTGTTCAATAAGATGTACCAGTAAACATTTTTAGGTAGGCTAACGCCTCACTTAATTCTATAAAAAAGTGCTACCTAGCAATTAATCGGAATGTTAGAAAGTTGATATTTAGCACTGAAGTGCTATTTAGCACTAAAGTGCTATTTAAGCACTTCGGGGGATGCGTGAGCATCACCGATGCGTGAGCATCATCGATGCGTGAGCATCCCCGTAGAAAAACTATTTAACTTCAAATGTAAATGGTCCTACAATCTGCTTTTTCTTGCTAAAGCTCTCAAACAAGAAGTAAATTTCAACTAATGCTCTATCAGTTGGAGAAATTCCCAAATTAACCAAAACTTCACCGTTATACTCAAGGTTAACAGGTTTCTCATAATACTGAGGCTGACCATTTATTGAGAATATCGCCCTTGCTTTAGAGAAATCTATAAACTCATATATATCACCTATTATCACTTTCGCAGAAACAAAAGAAGTCCTAGATGGCACCTTAGGCTTGACAACAAAACTTTCCACCGTGAGCACTTTATCTTTAGCCGAACTCTTTATATTTTCAAACTCAGCGACACTAACTTGTCTTGCGCCTTCAGTAAACCTAGGAGCATTTTTCGGAATATCCCCCCTAATAGAGGTAAGCAATGCCTCGTACAAATCTTTTAGATAATACTTTGATTTACTTAATTCACTTTTGACTCTGTCTATTCCTACTTGTGACCCCATCCATATCCATCCAGAATCTCTTGCTATTATTAGATGCCTCCAAGCATTTTCATACAGAAACGCTGGATACGAAGTATCAACACCAACATCCTCTGCCTGCTTAAAGTTTTCCATAACTTTTATCACATCCTTCGCTGTCTCATCACCCAAATCCCACATTTCCCTTTTAATCTTTGAATCAAACCACAACCTAAATGAACTCTTCTTTTCCTCAGGGTCATAGTACCAACTACCCGTTATCTTCTCAGCTAACAAATCCTTAATTGGTGGAACTTCTCTAAATATATCCGAAACCTTAACAATCTTAATCCATGGTATCTTCTCCAAGGCATCAAAGAGCTTGTTCATGAATACACCATCACCTATTGATTCACCATTATCAGCAACAACAACAATCTTATTGTCCTTTGCCTTCTCGTTTATACTTATCAAGTATTGGATAAATTCATCAATTGCCCTATCTGTTTTTCTATATAGTATTCTAGAAGCTTTCGTATCAACTATAACGGCATTCAAAGTTCCCGCTTTTGTCAACAACCTGTAGGGAATGTTGTAGTCTACCTCAAGTCCTCTATATCCGTTTTCAACAGCTAAATCTGCTATTGCTATCCAAGTAGCACCAGTCCTTGAAATTGGGAAGATAACCTTGTCAGAGAAAGCCATCTCCGGAAGCCAAACTCCTTGGATATTCTGCACCCCAAGGTAGTTATCCTTAAACTCCTTATCAAGCATTATATTTCTATAAATTTCCTCATCATTCAGGAAAGGAAGCAACGCGTAAGAAAACGAACTCAGAAGCAGTTCAACATTATTTCTTTTGAAAAGCTCTTTAAAGTCCCTCAGTTGCTTTGGATAGTAATAAGCAAGCTGATAAAGTAAGCTACCCGTCAAATTAATGCTAACTGGAGTATTCCTCTTTGAGTAAAGCTCAACTATTTTTGAGTATATAGGTAGGAAACTTGAAATATTTTGCTTTATTTGCTTAGGGTCATCCCATAGCGGCTGGTGAAGAGTCCAAATGAAAGCAACTCTCAAAGTTCTATCAAATTTCGGTATCGCTATCTCTCCAATTTTCAATGCTTTCCTAGTAGAAAAGAGCAAATTACCTGAATTATCAAAAACGCTAGCTCTTACATAATAATAACCTCCCCTAACACTAGGCAAATTAACTTTTAATGTTTTCCTATCAATTGAATACGGCAAAATCGTAAATACATTTGTTTCAGAAAGAGTTGATATAACTTTACCTAGTGAATCCTCAAAAGTAAACACTACATAAACTCTCTCCATCTTCCCAAGAATTTCACTTTTGTACGCCGAAACAAAGAAATCTACAGTAGCTTTTGAGGTAGAAATATCATAAACATCCAATCCTACAACCAAACCTGTATTCTTGTCAGCATAGCTTATGAACGGTAACTGTGGTAAAATCGCCCAATCTATAGAATAAGTTCTCTTAGCACCTTGTGGTAAAGTAACTTCCTTGAATATTATATCAAAGGTAGGCAGTTTCACATCGTGCCAAGTCCAAAACTTACTTACGCTATTATGGTCAACAACTATAAGCAGAGAGTTTGATGCAAATTTTGAAACAAAGCCAAAGTAATTACCTTCTGTTAATATATCACCTCTACCACCAGACCCCGGCTCAAAGTTTATAGAACTAGATTCCCCCTGAATGTCTAAGTATATGGTTTTGTTCGTATTGCTAACATCACCTAGTATAGGCCTAGTTTGATGCCAGTAAGAAAATTTCTTCTCTGTCCAAGAAACGTTCTCAACAGTTACAGTTGCCTCTATCCTAGGGTCTATTGCATTAACTTTGAAAAGTTTCCTTACTCGTAACCCTTTAGCCTTATCGGATTCATCACCTATGGTGTAAGAAACCTCTACAAAAGCTGTTTTATCTTTCGTAGATATGCCCCAATTTTCCAAAGAATACTGCCTCTCTGCAGTGCCAGGCCAAAGGAAATCCAAAATATCATAAAACGCTCCACCCGTCTTTGGGTCATTCTCATTGAATGTCTCAACCATCTGTTGCTTCGTTGTCAAATCAATAGCAGACATCACTCTACCACCATTCCTAGGAGAAACAACTATCTCTATCTTGGGACTCTTTATTTTCACATCACCGTTTGGCAAAAGCTCTGCAGATAACCCTACTTCCTTTAGCTCCTTAACATTTCCACCAATAAACCCAAAAAGAGGTGTAGATAAAACAAGTATGAGTATTGTAATTAACAGCCTTCTCATATCTTCCTCCTAAACTAAAACTACCAACTGTTCTAAGCTCTCATATTTCTCAACTTCCCTAGAAAAAATTATTTAGTAAAAACAAATTATTTTCAACAGTTTTTAAACATAGAGAAAATATATTTACTTAGTAGTACCACCCCCTAATGTTCTAAGGGACGCCTCCTTTAACCCTAGTAAAGAAATACTATTCAGCATAAGTGTTTTTAGGAATTGAAATAATGAAGTGCCTTAGGCACAAGTGCTTAAAGCACAAGTGCTTTAAGCACAAGTGCTTAAAGCACCTAATTAATAAGGTGCTATGGAGCACCCCACCCATCCTAATCATCTAGATGCTATCGCATCTCTTCACTCTAGAGTCAAGAGCACTTAACAAAAAGTGCTATTTAGCACAAGTGCTATTTAAGCATAGGTGCTATAAAGCACAAAGTGCTAATAAGCACAAAGTGATAATAAGCACGAAGTGATAATAAGCACTCAATTCTTAATAAGCTTCAAAACTAAGTTTGTGTAACTGTCAAAGTAGAAATCAATGCTATTAGATGTTATAGAAATGGTATTTGATGTAAGAAGGTCAACAAATCTATTTCCTTTTAAGTTCTTATAAACTTCATCATCAAAGTAGAGTGTAAAATTTGTTGGGCTAGGATACGGATAAACAATAACAGCGATGAAATCATTCGCATTAGTTCTAGCAAAAGATACAACTCTATTTGTAACTGAATTAGATATGATTATTATATCTCCCCGCCTCAAAACTTCTTCACTGTTCCTTATTTTTGACATTCTTCTGTAATGATTGAGCAATGAATTTTTATCTCTCTCCTGCTCCATAACGTTTATAACAGGATGAGGATTAACATAAGTCCACGGTGCACCCGTTGTAAAACTTACGTTCTTAGCATCACTCCAAACCATAGGGTCCCTATAAGCCATGTCCCCTCTCAAGTAAGGTGAATTTAACATACCTATCTCGTCACCCTGATATATAAAAGGATTTCCGGGAAAAGTAAACATTAGAGTAACAAAAAGCTTCATTCTCTCCATACTATCTGGTCTTCTCTCTAAAAGAGAGTGAACCCTAGTTACATCGTGATTTGAAGTAAACGGATACAATTTTTTCCAAGTATCTATGCTTTTCGTTATGTCCTTCATGTTCTTGATGTAAGAATAGAATCTGCCTACACTGGGTCCAAACCCAACGGTAGAAACAAAGACATCCCTCTGCTCAAAGTCAAAGTATCCATCAAGAGAATCTCCGTATGTGAGTATCGTACTATTAGCAACCCAAACCTCACCAATGAGAAAAGAATCTTTTTTAACCTTTTTACAGAAGTCTTTGAAATTTCTAAGCCACATTTTCGTTTCTTCAGTATCTGCTTGCCCCTCTCCTGGTCCCGTCTCAATCAAATACCTCACAGCATCCATCCTAAAGCCACCTACTCCCATCTCAAGCCAATACCTAGCAATGTTATAAATTTCCTTGGTAACCTCTGGGTTTGTTAAATTCAAGTCTGGCATTCCACTCCAAAAAGCAGAATAATAATACTCTTTCCTCATGGATGAATAACTCCAAACCTCCCAAGGTGAATTTCCTCTACTCCACGGCTTAGCCCAGCCATATTTCCCCTCAACCTTAGGTAAAACATTCGTCCAAACATACCAACTATCAAAGAAAGTATCCCTTAGCTCAGATTTCTTAAACCACTCTATCTGTGAAGATGTATGATTAATAACTAAGTCAAGAAGAATCTTTATACCCCTCTTATCAGCTTCTTTGATTAGCATTTTCATATCATCAAGTGTACCAAACTGAGGATTAACGCCATAATAATCAGTTATATCGTACCCATGGTACGATGGAGAAGGGAAAGTAGGATTGAGCCATATACCTTTAACCCCCAGCGAAGATATATAATCCAATTTCATCATTATACCTTTCAAATCACCAATACCATCCCCATCAGAGTCATAAAAACTTCTCGGGAAAATTTGATAAAAACTAGCCTCTCTGTACCATTCGTCAGAGAACAAAAACCCAGAAAAAACCAAAAGACAAACCAAAACAAAAAACAACCTCCTCATATAACCTCCAAAACCAATGATAAAACAAATAGCCTCCATTCATCAATCTAGAAGAGCCTAAAGCTCTTTTTTTATTGAAGAGGTTTCACCTCTTCACTCTTTTTCACTTTTTGGCATTTAAATAAAGAATTGCTAAACAATTAAGAAAGTGCTATCTAGCACCTTACTTTTAGTAGCCCCGCCCACACCCACCC
>JAPYWX010000082.1 GCA_028276145.1 Spirochaetota bacterium | reverse complement strand
TTTAGATGAGATTAAATATTATGAAACTAGTTTTAGGTACTTGGAGTTTGAAGTTTGTAAGATTTGTGGGCAGAACTTTTTTGTTTCTGAGATTATTGATTTAGGGCAGAATGGTCCCCATGTCTGCGTTTATTGTTATAACAACATGACTCTTCAGGATAGAATTTCATTAGAAGATGATACCTTAAGAAACAGAAGAATAGAAGAGACATGGAGAGTTTTATCGGTTGATAAAAGGAAAAAGTTGTTGTTTTCAGTTTTTAGAAGAGTTTTAGGAAAGGATTTTCCTTATCGCTTACTTAGCGTGAAGGATTTTGTTTCTAAGATTTCTTCTATTGAAGATTTTAATAAAGTTAAGGCTATGTTAAATTATGGAGAGTTAGTGCTTCTTGAAAATGAACTTGATAGATTGTTTATCATTTGGTGGAAAAAGGTTGAGAATAGGGAGACTCCGAATGAAGCGTAGGGGAGCTTTGGATAAGAGAGAGCGGGAACATAGGCAAAAAGAAAAAAATTTCAAGGTACCTGGAGAAATAAGATTTTTGGTTGACCGCAGTGAAATTATTTCCAAGTGCCCTATATGTGGTGGTGATGTTTACAAAGATCCTAGTAACATTGTTTTTGATGATGTTCACTTTCACTTTGATTGCGTTGTTAATCTAATAAAGTCAAAAGTTGAACTTTCCGAAAACCAAAATGTCTACTACTATGGGAGTAACAATTTTACTATTGTTTGGGAAAGAAAAGGTAAAATTGAAGTATTGAAGAGAATCAGGGTAGGAGATTTTTTAAGCGAATATGTTAAAAAGACTGTTTGATTTGGCATATTCTCTACAGAGCTTACTTTTGGAAGGAGAATTTGTTGATTCATCCAGACTTATAGAGATTTGTAATTCATTTTTGGATGGGTACTTTGATTTTATCGTTTATTCGCATAGTTATAGGGGTTTTGTAGTTGTTTTTAGGTCTAACGGTGATTTAAAAGGTTTCAAAGATGTTCTTAACAAGGAAGATATAGCAAATTTTCTGGTTAGGTTAGAGAATGGTATTTCTTATTTAGATTTTTATTTTTTTACTAGGAAATATCATAGAAAATTTGTTTTGAGAGTTATTATCAAAGAGGTTTTAACGGAGGAGGATGAGAGATTTGTAAATAATTTGGCTAATTCTTTTAGAAGCTTCATTGAGGTTTTTGATGAAAATTATGTTAAGGCAAAGATTATAGATGTTCTTAAGGATTTGTCTGAAATTAATGACATACAAGTTGTTATTTCTAAGCTAACTAAGGTTGTTAAGGAACTACTAGGTGTTGAAGCTTCGTCAATATTAATGAAGGATGAGAAGACAAATGAACTATATTTTAGGCAAGTTGATAGCGAGAAAGGGGATATAATAAAGGAGTTTAGGATTCCTATTGGCAAGGGTATAGCTGGTAAGGTTGCTCTTATGGGTAAACCTATGGTTGTCAATGACGTCTCAAGTAGTTCTGATTTCTTTAGTGTTGTTGATGAAAAAAGTGGCTTTAAAACTAGGGAGATTTTAGCTATACCTATTAGGTCACTCAATAGGTTGATAGGTGTTGTCGAAGCGATTAATAAGGCAAATTTTACGAAGTTTGACTTTTCCGATGCTCTTATTCTTGATACGATAGCCGATGTTTCAGGTGTTATATTAGTCACTGCTGACCTTTATGAGAAGCTTGAAAGGCTTTTTAAGAGTATTATTGATTCTCTAGTAGCATCTCTTGATGCTAGAGATGAATACACAAAAGGACATTCTGAAAGGGTTAGATTATACTCTACGGAGATAGCTAGGGAATTAGGGTTTGGCAGAAATGAACTCAGTAGACTTCAGTTGTCTGCTATACTTCATGATATAGGTAAGATTGGTGTTCCTGATTCTGTACTCAATAAGCCGGGCAATTTATTACCAGAGGAGTATGAAATTATAAAGAGGCATCCTGTCATAGGGTACGAGATACTTAAGTATGTTGAGGACTTTGAAGATGTGCGTGAGGGGGTAAAGTATCACCATGAGCGCTTTGATGGTAAGGGATACCCTGAAGGGCTTAAGGGTGATGAAATACCTACTTTTGCAAGGATTATAGCTGTTGCTGATACTTTTGACGCTATGACATCTAATAGACCTTATAGAAAGGCTTTGCCGTTCGAAGTTGCGTTAAACGAGATATCTAAGGGTAAAGGAACACAGTTTGACCCTGAAATAGTAGATGCCTTTTTGAAAGTTTCTTATAAGTTTTATTTCTAGGTGCTTAAAGCACGTAGTGCTTAACAGCACGTTGTGCTTAAAGCACTTGTGCTTAAAGCACTTGTGCTGGGTAGCACTTTCTTAATTATTTGAGTGCTTAAAGGTGTTCATAACACATTCTTAAGTACTAGTTTGTGCTCTTCGATGAAAAAAGGTGTTGGAGAGCTTCGCTTTCCAATAAGTGCTTATTAGCACTAGTGCTTATTAGCACTTTCTTAATGAGGTGCTTAGTAGTACTCTTCAGTAAAAAAGATAATAAGAAGGTATAGGGTGTTGGGATACGAAGTATCCCAACATTAAAAAGGGGTGGGAGGGTAGGGCTACTTAAAGTTGTTAACTCTTAAAAAAGTTAAGATAGGTGTAGCCTCTCTACTAAGAAGCAGGCGAAGCCTGTTGAATTTTTCAATGCAATCACTTTTTAGTGAAATAATTATTTCATCACTTTCAAAATACTTCTCATGAAATTTGATTTTAGGGAGATGGCTTTCAGGGTTTTTGGCTTTTTTAAAGAGTTTTTGAAGAAGGTTTTTAGGTGGGTTAATGCTAACTTGGTACCATTCAAAAATTATGACATGATGGTGTATAGAGAGTTAGCAGTTGATTATCTTCTGTCTTTCTTGATAATTTCGCTTATTGTTTGGCTCAAGGAAGTTTATTTAATATACACTCAGTATATTCAAAAGGGAGCTCAGTTTTCCACTACTTTGAGAATATTCTTGTACAGTTTGCCGTATACTATGGCTATAACCATACCTGCCGGTATGGTTATGGCTGCTATTTTGACATTTAATAAAATGTCTATCAATTTAGAAGTTTTGGCAATAAGGGGTATAGGAATAAGAAAAATAAGAATGTTTTTGCCGGTGCTCGTTTTTTCTTTGTTAGTTTCTGCTCTCGGTTATTGGTTTTTTGATACAATACTCATAAAAGGAAATGAGATGTACATAAGAGAAAATATAAAGATGAGGATTGAGAAACCTTTTATTGATGTTGTTCCTGGGCAGTTCATCACTCTTAGCAATTTCAAGATAGGTTTTGTTGATGCAAAAGGTAGTTATCTGGAGGGAATAGAAATTTATCAGGATACACCTAATTCTACTAGGATTATAAAGGCTAGTAAAGGTGAAATTGTTTCAACAGGGGATGAGCCGTATTATGTCATTAAGCTTTATGAGGGTAGCTTCCTAGAAAAGCCAAAAGGTAAAAAAGGCGAAATATTCTCTTCTCAATTTAAATATTCCGAACTTAGAATAGATTATGAAGTTAATTATATTCCAAAGTATGACATTTCTCGTTCTCCTAGAGTCATGTCAAGATATAAAGTGAAGAGGATAATAGAAAAAATGGAAGAACAAAAAATTATAAGTAGTGCTAATAAAGAATTGGCCTACCTTTACTCAAATCTTTACTCATCGGTAGGAAATGCCATTGTTTACTTTCCTTCTTATGTTTGGGGAGTGATTAAAAACGATGAAAAATCAAAATCACTTTTCAGTTTAGCAGTTAACAATGTTAAACAGCTTCGGAATAAAATAAAATCTATCGCTTCACAAACTGCAATTTCAGAGTACAATATTTTTGTTTTAGAATATCACAAAAAAACCTCTGTGCCTTTTTCAGCTGTTTTTTACGGGCTTGTTGGCTTTGTATTTGGTATGGTAGTGAGGATAAGAACCGGTAAAGGCGAATCACTAGTTATAGGTATTGTTGTTATTCTCATTCAGACATACCTTACCATGATAGCTGAAATTCCGGTTAGGGCTGGTGAACTCAATCCAGTTCTTGGTGCTTGGATTGGAAATATTGTCATAGGTTTACCTGCTTTGTACTTGCTTTTTAGAGAGAAAATATAACTAAAGTTTTATGTTATGAAGAATGGAGAAAGATTTTCTATTTTACCAATTAGCGTAAGAGAGATTGATTAATAGCGTACTCAGTGCTTAAACACTCAGTTCTTGAAACTGCCAGGTTACTTATATTTTGTGTCAATTAGGAGTTGTGCTTCATAGCACGTTGTGCTTAATAGCACTTTCTTAATTCGTGTATTCTAGAGAGTGTAGAGAGACAAAGTCTCTCTACAATAATAAGTGTGGGAGGGCGGGGTGCTTATAGCACATTCTTAAATTAAAAATCAGGCAGTAGCCTGTTAAGAAACAGGCAGTAGCCTGTTGAATTTATTAATGCGATCACTTTAATTTGAAAATATCAAATGTTATCTATTTTAATTATTGAATGGGTTAAGGGTGGTTTATGGAGAATATATGTAGGTTGAGGAAGATATTTTCTGTTGTTTATCAGTTGGAGAGGAATATAAAGAAGAAGTTAGGTATAACTGCGAATGAAGCTATGGTTTTGTGTTTACTTACATCTGCTGATTTATCGGCAGGTCAACTTGCTAGGAGTATGGGGGTTTCTGAATCTCGTATGTCTAAGGTTATAGAGAGTCTTGAAAGAAATCGCTATATTGTTAGAAAGATTGATGAAAGGGATAAGAGGAGAATGATATTCTCTATAACTGAGGAAGGTAGGAAGAAGGCTGAGGAGTTTAATAATCTCAATTTGGATATACCTGACATTGATTTTAGCAAGCTTGGAGATTTGGTATGCTAGTAAAGGTTAATTTTAGTCTTGATGAGGTAAAGTTCAACTCTGACGGTTTAGTTCCTGCTATAGTGCAGGATGTAACTACTGGTAAGGTTTTGATGCTCGGGTACATGAATAGGGAAGCTCTTGAGAAAACAATTGAAACTGGTAGGACTTGGTTTTGGAGTAGGTCTAGGCAGAAGTTATGGAACAAGGGTGAGACTTCCGGGAATTACCATGAGGTCAGGGCGATAAGTTTGGATTGTGACAATGATACTCTGCTTGTTGAGGTTGTTCCTCATGGTCCTACTTGTCATACGGGTAATTATTCATGTTTTTATAGAAGGGAAGATAACGAATTCACCAATTCTTCAATAATTACTGAGGTTTACAATGTTATTCTTGACCGTAAGGAGAAGATGCCAGAAGGTTCTTATGTAGCTAAAAAAATGAAAGAGGGATTGGACAGGATACTTAAGAAAATTGGTGAAGAGGCTGGTGAGTTTATAATAGCAGTGAAAAATGGTGATGAGAAAGAAATTATTTACGAGCTTGGAGATTTGATTTTCCACTCATTGCTAGTTCTTGGTTATCTTGATATACCTGTCTCAAAGTTATATGAAGAACTCAGGTCAAGAAGAAAGTGATTTTTCTTTTCCCTCGAGAAAACATAGAATAAGAAAGTACAAAGATTTTAAGGCTTTTTTTGAGAATACTGGTGTTATAAACACAGGTGTTATAAACACAAGTGTTTTAAACACAAGTGTTTTAAACACAGGTGTTTTAAACACAAGTTTTGGTTGGGTTAGGTTTAGAGAGAATAATTTGGGTTACTTAAGGATTGCTGTTTCTGTAAGTAAGAAAGTTAGCAAGAAATCTACTTTGAGGAATAGGTTAAGGAGAATATGTAGTGAGTTACTTAGGTTAAAGAAGAATGAATTGAAGGGGTATGATGTTTGGGTTTTTATTAAAACTCCTGTTGAGAATATAAAGGATGAGCTAAATAAGGCTATTAGTAAAATTCATTCTACATAAATGAATGTAACTGTTATGTCATCAATCACATCTTTTATTTTCTTTAGCTCCTTGACATATTCTACGAATGATTTCCAGAAGATGGAGGGGTCATGGTAGTTTCTCAACATATTTTTTAGGACATCTATGCCGTCAATTATATTTTCTTTTTTCACTATGTCTGTTATTCCATCAGAGAAGATAAGTAAAGCATCGCCTTTTTCTAATTTTATTGTCTTTGATTCTATTTCTTGGTCATCGAAGACACCTATTATTGAACCTTTGGGGTTTATTTCTGTGACTTCTGAGCCTCTACTAAAAAATATTGGGGGATTGCCACAGTTGATTAGCTCTGCCTCTAGGGTATTCAGGTTTATTGTTGCGCCTGACAAGGTGATAAAGAAGCTATCAACGTAGAATATACTTTCTGAGGACATTATTTCGTTTACCGTTTTTGCTGTTTCAAGTATGTTGATTTTGTCTTTTAGAATGTGTGATATCATTGAATGGCATGAGAAAGATAGAGCTGCTGCTGTTAAGCCTTTGCCGCAAATGTCTGATACCCAGGTTGTAATGTAGTCACCTGCAGCATAACTTCCAAATATATCACCTGCAATTTTTGATATTGGTTCCCAGAAATTTCTAATCACAAGTTCACCTTTTGGTGTGTGTAGTCTTATCTCCTTTTTGGATGTCAGCATGTTAATTTGTGACTGCCTCAGTATTTCAAATTCGAAGTTTAGAACCTTTGTTAGTTTTACGGTGTTTATCGTAGACATAGCCAAAAGTTCTATCGATATGACCTCTAGGTATAGTTTTATTTTGGTTATTTCCGTATCACTCAAGGCTCTTTTGGAATTTATTAGTGCTATTATCCCTTTCTTTTCTTTGTCAAATGTTTTTATTATGTAGTTGATTTTGTTATTGCTAAATACGTTCTTTAGTTTTTGGAACTTTTTTAGGAATATTGAATCGTTTAGTGTTATTACGCTTCCATCGGTTGAGATTAT
>JAPYWX010000080.1 GCA_028276145.1 Spirochaetota bacterium | reverse complement strand
CTGACACAGAAGAAGCAAAACTATGTGTGGATAAAACTTTCCATTGAATTCTATCAACATCGGAACAGTGTTGTATGTATCACTTCTTTCATACTGAGAATAAGGTAAAACATTGGCAAAACCTACCCCCTTGCTTGGTTCTATAACCTCCTTTACTGGCAAAATCCCTCTACGCGCAGATAAAAAATAACCTCCTCCTCTTATATTTTCCTCCGGTATTATAAACTTTTCCAGTAACTTGATTCTTTCCTTAGCCTCTTTATCATTCTCCAAGTCTAGCCCTTCCCCACTAAGTTCATCAAATATCAACATGTAATCAAAGAAAAGATTCTTTGACTTTGAAAGTGCATCAAAAAACACCTTATCAATTTTCTCATCTGAATATTCTGAAAACACAATATCAAAAAATACTGCCTTAGGAGTTCCTTCTTCAGATTGAGCCAAAGGTTTTAAAATGTACTCCACATGTTTATCCCTAGAAAAAGGATACCTACCTAGCTTTGACAAAGTCTTATCATCAATACCAACTATTACTATGTCCTGTGAAGGCGTAGTTAAAGGATCACCTTCCAAACGCTGAATTCCACCTTTCTCTCCAATCTTTATAAACTCTACCTCACCCGTCTTCAACGAGAAGTAAGCATTCACTATACTTTCCCTTATGCCAACAAACAAAGTACTATTAAGTACATAAGCAACAACAAAACTTAAAATAGAAATTGAAAACAGAATTAAAACCTCAGCAATTCTCTTCCTATTCACATTCCTAATGTCCATAAATCACCTCAAACAACTTTATGTTATGATTTATGATTTGATTTAAATTTTCTACAAATTTCAAAACTGAACTTTTTAAACATCTATACTACTTAGCAATTATGTCTTAGCTGGTTCTGATGGTGTCACACCATCATTAGCATCATCACCAGAAGCAGAAACATAAATTGTAACACTACCTCTCATATTACAAGAAATGAGTAGCTAAAAAGAACAAACAGCATCACAAAAACAGCCGAAACACAAAAAACAAACTATTCATAACAAGTACTTCAAGAACTTAATTTAGAAAAGTACTATGTAGCACAAAGTGCTATGTAGCACGATGTGCTATTTAGCACCTTCCTTAAGAAGAAAGTTTTTTATTAAGGAGTGCTATAAGAAAAAGGTACTATAAGCACTTAATTAGGAAGGCGCTTTAATCACATTTTCTAATAGGATTGCTGTAATTTTTCAACTTTATTAGAAAAAGTTTATAATTTTTTCTTATGAAAGAAATAGTCATTTATGGAAATGAGGTTTTACATATTCCAACGAAAGAGGTAAAAGAATTCAATGGTGAATTAAAAAATCTCATTGATGAAATGTACGAAACAATGTACAAGAGTAATGGAGTTGGGCTAGCAGCCAACCAAATAGGAGTACCTTTAAAGGTAGCAGTTATTGATGTTGCACCAGCAGGACACGAAGGCAAAGTAACATTAATCAACCCCAAAATAAAATCTCATTCAAAGAAGTTCATCTTAGACGACGAAGGCTGCCTATCAGTACCAGGATTATATCTACCTGTTCTAAGATATCAATCAATATCAGTAGAATATCAGGACCTTGAAGGGAAAAAACACATAATAAACGCAGAAGGATACTTTGCCAAAGCTATACAACACGAAATAGACCACCTCGAGGGTATTCTATTCGTTGAAAGATTTTTTGAACATTTTGACGTAGAAAAAATACTAGAGGATAACAAAGATAACGAAGAAGCAGTAAAAATAATCGAGACAGCAAAAGAAATTTACGATAAGATTAGAAAGATAAAAAACAAATAGAAAATGAGAAGAAACCTAATTGATTTTAAATCTTCGGTAGAAGGTTTTTTGAATGATACTCTATCATTCATACTCGAAGGTGAAGACCTTGAAATCATTACTGATATTCTCCTAACCTCAAAGACTTCAGTAAAATCTGTCTTTAACACTGCATTAGAAAAAAATCTGGAATCAACAGCTCCAGAAGAAATAATAAAGGCAATACAAGACTCAAAACCTAACTACGAAATATGGTTATTCAAAACTAACCTTCCTGTAAAATCTTCGTACCTTGTGGTAATGGTGGGCAAGGAAATGATTCAAAAGTATTCCAGTAGCCAAAACCTGCCATTCAAATCATTTCTACCCCACTTCATTGAGAAGAGCATACTTTTTGCTATATCTAACTCAGGCAATCTAGCATCACTACCAATCGTTGATAAAGACGAATTCGTAAGGAAGGTAGCAAAGGAGTACCTTAAGGAAATTTTCGGTTCAATGGGAATAGGATACCTCGTAGAGGAGGCATTCACTGTCTTCTCTATAGTATCAACTCAAAAATATGAAAAAGAAAGAAGCGAAGGATTCATCATATTCCCTCAAACTCGGGATATACCAATAAGCGTTGAATTTTCTAAAGGCATTGACATAGCAAGAAGGAACTACAGGGTAATAAGGAAAGTCCTCGAGTTCTCAAAAAATCCAAATTTTTCATTAGTAGCTTACGATGGGAAAATTGTAGGAATCAGCGATACGAACCTAATCCACACGAAATCGCTACTTATCAGATTTTACGAAAACACTTGGGAAGTATGCATGTACGACCCATCACTAACAATAAAATCAAAAAACATATTTACACTAGACATCGGCAACATGAGATTCCTACCCCTGATAAGGATAAAAAACGGATTACCAGAGATACCCGAGATAAAATTTGACAGAGACTACCTAAGAGAAACTCTAACATCAACATTCAAGAACATACCCAAAGAATCCCTAAGAAAGCTAACAGAAATAGTTTCAGCATCTTCAAGGTTAGGGCATGGACTAATAATCATAATAACAACCTCAAACATAGCTAGAATGGAAGCTAGCAGATTAACATACAAATCCTTCCAAATAAAACCATTCAGCTTATTCGAGAATGATGAACTCAACATAGAACTACTCAGGTCAATAACATCAATTGATGGAGCAATAATAATAGACTTAGACGGTATATGCTACGGCATAGGAATAATCCTAGATGGCGATATCTCAGGTATAGAAAACCCTTCGCGAGGTGCAAGATACAACTCATCACTTAGGTACATAGAAACAAGAAACAACGAAGCAGTGGCTATAGTAGTTTCAGATGATGGGATGGTAGATATAATATCAACTAAGCTAATACAAGAAAAAAAGATAATAGATATTTCAGAAATGTTTATAGAAGAAAAACGATCACTTATTAGCTAGGACTTTTTCGTAAAATCAACATTCTCAGCTTGGAAAAGCGTTTTAACCATACTGGAAACATCATTTTTTTCCTTCTTTTTATCTACTTCAGATACTTTAGACTTCTTGATGCTATCAGCAACCTTTGCTTCCTTCTTACCTGTTTCAATAACGACCTCCCTACCTGTTATAATTCCTATCTTCTTTATTACCTCTTCTCTCTCCTTCTTCAAAATGTCAGTCTTAAAGATACCGTAAGGATCTTCTATTAAAACCTTCTCATCATCCACAGAAATATTCACCTTTCTTTCCATACCAGGAAAGAAACCAGCTATTTCATTTCTTATCTTCTCTATAAGAACATCATTTTGAGAAAGTGACTTTTTAAACTCCATTTCATCTATTTCTTCCAAAACTTCATCTATCGGATTTTTTACAACCTGTTTCACTCTAGATTCTTCTTTAGTGCTAGAAGACTCCGAGAGTCCCGACTCGTAGAGTCTCGTAGAAACAGTGCTTAATCCTGATCCACTCTCTGAATGTACTTCAGGTGATTGTGAGCTAGAAAGAGAAGATTTTAGTTCCTTTAATTCCTCAAGTATTCTCGAAAGAGTTATAACATTCTCAGTGTTACCAATTTTGAAAAGTCCTTTTTCAAGGCTAAACAACTCGTTTATGGATGTTCTCATCTCGTTGTAGGTCTCTATCAGCGTATTCTCAATGAAAATTATCTCCTCTCTTCTAAAGGAATCCTTGAACCTCTCAAGAACTGAAATTTCATTTTCAGAAAGCCTTATAAGACTTCTATCTACTCCGAAATCTTTCATTATAAGCAAATTCCTAAACGTTGATATAAGCTCCTCACATAACTTTTTCAAATCAAAACCTTTATCTCTTAACTCATTCACAAGCTTTATCAAACCTCCAACATCCTTTTGAGAAATCAAACTCAAAATTCTTTCAATATGCGATATATCTATAACCCCCAGTAGCCTATCTATTTCCTCATCAGTTACATCTTGCCTATCACCTATATAAGATACAACCATATCCAAAAGGCTCTCAGCATCTCTCATTGAGCCATTTCCCGCTTTAGCAACCTTAAGCAAGATACTATCGGTTATCTTAAATCCTTCTGCCTTAGATATCTTGAGTAGCTGCTGATATATGAGTTCTGTACCTATCGGCTTAAGGACAAAGTGTTGACATCTCGACCTTATTGTTTGTTTGACTTTATAAGGCTCAGTAGTAGCAAATATGAACACCACATGACTCGGCGGCTCTTCAAGTGTCTTGAGGAGTGCATTGAATGCTTCGTCAGTAAGCATGTGTACTTCGTCAATTATGTATATTTTATACCTTGACTTTACGGGTACAAACTTAACGACTTCCCTTATGTTTCTGACATCATCTATTTTCCTGTTTGATGCGCCGTCAATCTCTATAACATCAACCGACCTACCTTCTCTTATCTCAACGCAGTTCTCACACTTATTACACGGGTTAACAGTTGGACCATTAACACAATTTAATGACTTAGCCAGTATCCTAGCTAAAGTTGTCTTACCCGTTCCCCTAGGACCAGAAAATAGATAAGCATGACCAATTTTACCTGTAGATATAGCATTTTTAAGAGCCCTAACAACTTCATCCTGCCCAACAACTTCTTCAAAAGTTTGCGGCCTCCATTTTCTAGCTATCGCAACATACATAACCTTACTCCTCCCTCAAAAATTCTAAAACAACCTCATAGTCCCTATACCTAACTTTATATACTCCTTCTGAAACTCTCAAATCTACCCCACTTTTACCAGAAGAAGACCTTATCAACCTTCCCAAACTATCATATACGTATATATCTCCATAATCATAAATCCTGATACTCATAACTAATTCTTTAGCATCGTACAAATCAACGAATATCTTCAAATCTTTAGACTCATAAACAACTTCCCTTTTAGAAGCTACAATACCATCTCCCCTAAACGCTAGTTTAGCACCATACCTTGTACCACTCAGAGAATCAATAATCTCCAAAACGTCACTCTTTAGCTTTACAAGTATTCTGCCAAATTTTAGCCCTACAGGCACATAAGATAACTCAGAATTATCCATCTTCAAAAGAGCCATTTTAAGTTCTACATAATCCTTCTTACACTTATCACAATTCTCAATATGATCCAAAAAGTCATCATTAGGACTTTCTACATTCAGAAGGAATTCATCATAACTTACTTCACCACAACCAATATCCATGATAAAAAATTTAAAAACTCATAACTTCCGTTTCAACTTATATAATTATGATTACTTTTTGGCAAAAGCTCCTAAGAATACAGAGATATTACACATCTCTCCAATAAAAATGGGCTGTGTGCTTAACAGTACGTTGTGCTTCATAGCACGTCGTGCTTAATAGCACATTGTGCTTAATAGCACTTTCTTATTTCAATTCCTAAAAACACTCATGTTAAATAGTACTTCTTTACTAGGGTCAAGGGAGGCGTCAGCCTCCCTTAGAACATTAGGGTGGGAGTTTCTTAAATGTTTATAACACTTTGTACTTATAGCCCCCTCTTAAGTGTTCAAAGTACGTGGTGTTTAAAGCACTTAATTAAGAAAGTGCTACAAAGCACCTTTTAGTAGTCCCGCCCGCCCACCCTAATTAATTGAAGAGAGGCTTTGCCTCTCTTCACTCTTTGGCTCACAATACCTACTTCCTTCTTGAAAGAAAAAGTGCTTACAGGGTTAAGGGATACGAAGCATCTCCGATGCCAAGCATCCCTTAAATAATTGGGTGGGAGTGTGGGAGTGCTTAAAGTAATTTGTACTAAACAGAATATTTTCAATAGGTGCTTATACCACCTCGTGTTTATAACACCTTCTTAATTAGGTGCTTAAAGCACTCTGTGCTTAAAGCACATTGTGCTTAAAGCACTTCTTAAATAATTGAATCTTAATCTGTAAAAAAGCAGGCCAAGCCCTTAAATTTTCAAAGACAACCAAATTATATTGATAGTAGAATATTTCAGTATTAAACTATGAGTATCCGAAAATGTAGGATTGGGGGGAGTGTATGCTAAAAAGAGTTTTCTTCGCTATATTCATATTAGCATCATTTTGCTACTTCTCTTTTTCACAGAAAACAACTTCAAAAGACCCTTATGCTGATGAACCTGCCGTTTATGTATCTACAAACGGTAGTGATGTAAACCCCGGCACAAAGGTATTACCCTTCAAAACAATAGAGGTAGCAATCGATAAGGCAGTAATATTCGGTGTCACTACAATAAAAGTAGCGGAGGGAGTGTATACACCAGGGAACGGATTAAACACGGGGTTTAGTGGAGTGGCAATAAAACACCATAACATAAAATTGATAGGTGGTTATAGCCAGGACTTTGAAAGCATAACAGGCTATAGTGTACTAGACGGTAATAGGAAAATACAAGCAATAATTGAAGTAACAGGCGTAACAAATGCACTGATAGAGAACTTTATCGTTACAGGTACAACAAATAGAGACAAAACTGAACGAAAAGGCGGTGGAATATTTCTAAATAATTCCTCGTTCTCCACTGTAAACAATGTCATTTCATCCAATAACCAAGTAGGTAACGGTGCAGGTATATGTGTCATTGGTAATAATAATACCATAAAAAATTCAAAATCCATAGCAAATACCGGGGAAAACGGAGCTGGGATATATGTGGTAGGAAACTATAATTCAATAACTTCTTTAATCATACAAAGTAATACTTCATCAATTTTAGGTAACACTTATATAAGTGGTATAAGTAATACTATTTCGGACTCTAGCAT
>JAPYWX010000076.1 GCA_028276145.1 Spirochaetota bacterium | reverse complement strand
ATTTTCCAGAATTTTCTTGAAATATCGGGAGGCGAAGAGGTAGTTTTGTTTCTCTATAGTTCAAATGAGGAGGAGGTGAGAGATTTACTTTCATCGTATGGTTTGGACCCTGATACCTCTTTTAACTTCGTAAGTGATATAGTATCTAGGTCAACTAAGGGAGGGGTTGAGACAAGTTTGGGCTTGAAGAATTTACTAAGAACTGTTTCTAGAACAAAGAATCCTAATTTAGCATTAAGTAACATTTATAGTATCCTTGAGGTTACCGGTAATTTGCCTATAGCTATTCAGATATTCCTTGAAAAGAACAATGTTGAATTTATGAGTAATATAGCTTTGCTGAAGGAGGTTTTTATTAATATACTGCGTAGGAGGCATTGGATCTGGGATGGCACAATGGACCCGGAAGCTTTTGTTGACTACCTTAGAGGGAGTCTTTTTGTTAAACTAAAGGATTCTTCTTCTGGTGTAGCGAATCTTGAGGAGTTTTTAAGGTATGTTAGGGATGTATACGAGGTTGTGATTTTATCTATGGCTTTATTTAGAACTAACGGGCTTTTATCAACTTATGAGGTTAGAAGGCTGTTTACAGAGTTTTATAATGTTGTCTTTGAGGGGGTTTGTAGGTTTGTTGGCAATGGATTTGGTATAATAAGGTTGGGTAGGTGGGCAGCGGGAGAGCTTACTTTTTTCTCTGACTTAGATACGATATACTTCATAGATTATGATGTTTATTCTGATGACTGGTATAAAATTAAGAGTGAGGTTGAGAAAATTCATAATAAGTTGAATGATATATTTAGTATAGATGTAAGGCTTGTTGAGGGTGCACACAAAGGTAGCCCGTTCATTTCTGAAACGACTTTGAGGAGTGCAAAACTTGAATTTTGGCAGTTGGTTGCTTACCTTAAATCTAGGTGTCTTAGCGTTGATGGTGATTTGGAAGAAAGAGTTCATAAACTATTGGTTGATTCTTTGAATAGAAGTGTTTCTTCTGATTTACAACAGAGGTTTTATGAACTTAGAACAAAAGCTATAAAATTTGATGGTGAGAATTTTGATATAAAGAAAGGAGAAGGGGGACTTCTTGATTTAGAATTAGCTTTGGTTAAGAAATTTTATCAAACCTTCAAGGAAGTCAGAAGGGAGCATTTAGGTTTGGGTTTGAAGGGTATGGTTGAAATTCTTAGAGATTCCGTAGGTGAGAGTGAGTTGGTCAGTAGGTATATTGAAATTTTGTTTTCAGTTGAGGATGTTTTGAAGGTTTTGGAGAAGGAAGATGTAAATGATAGAGTTTTAAGGTATTACGCTGGTATTAGTTATGATGAATTTGGAGAACTGAGGTCTAGGGTTTTGGAATGGTTAAGGTCAGAGTGGAGTTAAAGAGCGATGTTATCAAAATAACCTTGGAGGGGCATGCTGGTTATTCGAAGAAAGGCGAAGATGTGGTTTGTGCTGGAATATCTGGTGTTATACAGTTTTTGGGAATATATTTTTTTAACATTGCCAATGTTGGCAATGATTTTGTTTTTAAGAATGGTTACGGGTATATTGAAGTGCCGTACTCGGAGGAGAATAAGAGACTCATAGAGGCTTTCGTAGAATATGTAAATATGGTTGGTAAATCTTATCCTGGGACTTTGGATATTGATGTTGAGTTATGGGAAATTTGACATTTTGCTTTTTTATTGATATACTATTTTTAGGTTAGGAGTTGCGTATGGCTGAAGAGGAAAAGGGAGGGGGTGGAGGAAAAAAATCAGACGTTCAGCAAGCTATTAGCCAGCAGAAGAAGGACAAAAAGCAACAGAAAGTTCTGACAGGTAGGCGTAAAGCGGCTATATTCCTAATAACTGTGGGTCCTGAGGTTTCAGCAGAGATATTTAAGCATCTCAAAGAAGATGAGATTGAGGAGCTTACTTTCGAGATAGCTAGAACTGATAAAGTTGAACCTGAGGAAAGGGATAAAGTTTTAGCAGAGTTCCAAGAATTGATGATGGCTCAAGAGTTTATCGCTCTGGGTGGTGTTGACTATGCTAGAGAAGTGCTTGAGAGAGCTTTAGGTACTCAGAGAGCTGTTGATATAATAAATAGGCTCACATCTTCACTTCAGGTTAAGCCTTTTGACTTTATAAGGCGTGCTGACCCTCAACATTTGGTGAACTTTATCCAGAACGAGCATCCGCAGGTTATTGCTCTGATTTTGTCTTTCCTTGACCCTAGAAAAGCTGCTACTATACTTTCTGCTTTGCCTGAGGAGGTCCAGCCAGATATAGCCAAGAGAATAGCACTGATGGATAGAACTACACCTGATGTTCTTAGAGAGGTTGAGAGAATACTTGAAAGGAAGCTTTCAACCCTTGCTAGTGAGGATTACACGCAGGTTGGCGGTATTGATACCGTTGTTCAAATACTTAATAACTCTGACAGGCAGACAGAGAAGAATATCATTGAGGCTCTTGAGGAAGATGACCCAGAACTAGCAGAAGAGATAAAAAAGAGAATGTTTGTCTTCGAAGACATTGTTTTGCTTGATGATAGGTCTATTCAGAAGTTACTTAGGCACATTGACCAGCAAGATTTGGCTAAAGCACTTAAGCATACTGACCCTGAAGTGCAGGAGAAGATATTCAGGAATATGAGTAAGAGAGCAGCTCAGATGTTAAAAGAAGATATGGAGTACATGGGACCGATAAGGTTGAAGGATGTCGAGGAGGCACAGCAGAAGATAGTGAGTATAATAAGGAAGCTCGAGGAGCAGGGCGAGATTATTGTTGCAAGGTCACCAGAAGAAGAAATCGTTGTGTAGTGTTGAAATTTCGTACCTGCTGAACTTTAAAATTCTACCGGTATGGTCAAACATATAGTGATGTGGAAAATAAAAGATGGTTTTAACAAAGATGAAATTTATGAGCAAATAAAAGAGAAAGTCCTTTCACTAAGGGAGTTCATTCCCGAAATAAAGCATATAGAGGTAGGAAGGAATATAACAGCTTCTATTAATGCTTATGATGTTGTGCTTTATTCTGAGTTTGGCTCTAAGGAGGACCTGGATACTTACTTGGTTCATCCTGAGCATGTTAAAGTGGCAGATTTCATAAAAACTGTTATCTCTGATAGGAAAGTTGTTGATTATATTGTCTAGCCTTAAGTTAAAAGAGGCGTAGCCTCTTTTTAATATAGAGTGTTGCTTATTAGCACTTTGTGCCTTGGTACTTTTTTATTTCTATACTCTGGAAAGTATAAAAAGTTGAGATTTTTTACAATCAAATAGAGTGAGAGGGGTGTCTAAGGTACTTTTTACAATATTACAGTAGGGTTAAAGGTGGTGTTAGCATCTCTTAGAATTTTATGAGTGCTTATTAAAGCAAGTTGTGCTAAAAGGACCTTGTGCTAAAAGCACTTGTGCTAAAAGCACTTGTGTAGAGGCTAATGCATCCCTTAGAATTTTAGTGACAAGGTACTTAAGCACTTCTCTTAATATTACAGAGATTGAAGAGAGACGAAGTCTCTGTTCAAATAATTAGGGCGGGTGGGAGGGACTACTCAAAGTAAGGTGCTAAAGATACCTTGGGCTAAAAGTACCTTGTGCTTAATTAGGTGCTTTAAGCACCTTAAAACACTTTGTATCTAATAGTACCTACTTATAAACACTTGAAGGTGTTTTATGTTCTATCTCTTCTATAACTTGAGGTAAAAAACTTAGATTTTCTATTATTGCGTAAGGTTTGTATGGTTCTAGTTCCTCTCTTTTTAGTTTTCCTGTCAGAACGATTATTGATTTTAGGTTGTTTGCGTTAGCAGCGATTATGTCTCTGTGTGAGTCACCTAGCACTATCACATCTTTGAAGTCTGTTTTGTAGTGTTCTTGTGCTCTTTTTATCGCAATTGGAACGAGTTTTGACCTATCCTTTCTTTCGTCTCCGAAAGCTCCGATAGGGTAGAATTTTTCTAGCCCGAAAGGTTTTAATTTCATGTATGCGACTTCCATTATATTACCTGTAAGTAAAGCGGAATAGTAATTGTTATAAATCCATTCAGAAATTTCGTAGGCGTAGGGTAGTAATGTTATTTTTTCCGGTGTCTCTTCTACTATTCTTTTGAATAGAAGTGTTATTTCTCTAAAGACTTCGTGCATCTTGTTGACCGATTCTTTGCCATTAATTCCACTTTCAGTGATTACCTTGTGTATAATTTCTATATCTGTTGTTCCAACCCAATCTATGTGTTCTATTGATATGTCTTTGTTGAGTACCTTTCTGAGAGCTTCTTGGTATACCCATCTACCTGTTTTGTCTAGTTTAAGCAATGTTCCGTCTATATCTACAAGAAACAGTACTTTTTTCTTCATAGTATGTACTTTGCTAAATCTTGGTTTTCTATTAAGTTTTTGAGTTTTTCTTCTACATATCCTTTGGTTACAACGAATGTGCTTCCTTTTATTTCCGGTGCTTCGAATGAAATGTCCGATAAAAGTTTTTCCATTACTGTGTATAATCTCCTTGCACCTATGTTTTCTAGTCTTTGGTTTGCTTCGTATGCTATTTCTGCGATTTTGTCTATTGCTTCATCTTCAAACTCTAGAGTGACACCTTCAGTTGAAAGTAAAAGTTTGTACTGTTTAACTAATGCGTTTTGGGGTTCTACTAATATTCTCTTTAAGTCCTCTTTTGAAAGAGGTTTGAGTTCGACTCTGACAGGGAACCTACCTTGTAGCTCTGCTATTAGGTCCGAAGGGCTATATTTTGAGAATGCTCCTGCTGCTATAAAAAGTATATGGTCTGTTTTAACTGGTCCGTAGCGAGTATTTACAGTAGTGCCTTCAACTATTGGTAATAAATCCCTCTGGACTCCTTCTCTAGAGACATTAGGTCCTGTTGTCTCACCTTTTGATATCAGTTTATCTATTTCGTCTATGAATATTATGCCATCTTCTTGTGCTCTTCTTACCGCTTCCTCTGCTATTTCATCTGGGTCCAAGTACTTTTCTGATTCTATGTCTCTTAGTATTTTCTTTGCTTCGGATACTGTTACCTTCTTCTTTTTACTCTTGTTTCCACCTCCGAAAAGCATATCAAGAGGGTTGAGGTCCGTTGATAACATTTGTGAGAATTCACCAGTTTCAAATAGTTCTTCTATTGATAATGGTTGTCTTTTGGGCATTTGTGAGATTTCTATTTCTATGATGTAGTCATCGTATACACCTTTGTCTATTTGGTTTAGCACTTCGTTTTTGTCTAATTCTAGAAGCATTTTGTTGACTTTTGTTAGGTTTTTGTAAATATTTTCTAGAACTGCCTTTTTTGTTTTTGAGTAGTTTTTCGTCATGTACTCTTTTTTTACCTGTGAGTATGCCACTGATACTAAGTCTCTTACCATTGATTCTACACTGCGTCCTATGTATCCTATTTCTGTGAACTTCGTAGCTTCGACCTTTACGAATGGAGCATTTATTATTGCTGCCATTCTTCTAGCGATTTCCGTTTTACCGACGCCAGTGGGACCTATCATTAGTATGTTCTTTGGTATAACATCTTCTCTTATGTCTGGAGGTAGTAGCTTCCTACGATTTCTATTCCTCAGCGCTATAGCTACTGCTCTTTTAGCTTCTTCTTGACCAACTATGTACTTATCGAGCTCATTTACTATCTCTCTTGGTGTTGGGCCAAGGATATCAGGACCCATTAATTGGTTGTTGTTCATTCTTCGTCATCCTCCTGGAAAGAGTTGAAAATTTCTGATAGTGTGTCTTTGTCCTCTGGAAAGGAAAATTTAACTAGGTATATGTATTCTTCGTTTTTCTTTTTGAAGGCGAAGCCTTCAATGATAATGTCAGGGAAAAGTTCATTTATCTCACTTAGTATATCTTTGTTTTCTGGGTATTTACCTTTTAGTGTCCAGTAAGGATATTCGTACGAGATGAACTCAGGAGAAAATTTAGAAATCAGAATATCTCTTACGGCGATTATTCTTGAGTTTTCCATCTTTTTACCTCATTAAAAAATTATAATAATTTCCCCTGTTGATATCAATTTAATAATACATACTGAATTCCTGAATAGGCTAAATTACTTAATCTATTGGTTTGATACTATTCCGTTTGTTATATTGCTTAGTGGGCTGAATATACCTTTTGACGATGAGTAAGCGGCGACTGAAAAGTAGTACTGGAAGTTAGGGAAAAATCTATTACCTTTGTCGTCAGCTATTGTTGTAATTGGTAGTACTGCAGTGTATTTTGTTGGCTCTGTTGTTGGTTGTAGTGAAATGGTGGGTAACGAGCCGGAAGGATTCAAGATTTTTGGTTTCTCTGTAATTGGTTTTGATGGGTCTGCTATTTTTTGGTAATCTTCGCTTATAAATATTACATATCCTGAGAAGTAATCTTCGTTGTTGTAGCCCCACCACTCTAAAACAAAAGAATCGTTTGATGAATAAACAACTAAGCCCATAGGAGTTCTTAATTTTGTTGTTACTTCCGGTAAATCAATTCCACAGGAGTATAGAAAGAAGATGAGAGGAGGTAGTATAAGCGCTGTTAGTAGCCTTTTGAGCATATTCATTACCTAATGATACTATAAATTTTTTTCGGTAGTCAATTTAGAAAGATTATGTTGAAAAATTTATATCTTTTTAGTATTATTTCTAAAAGGAGGGAAATATGGCGAATTTGTTTGATGTTTATTTTTCTAAAAGTAAAGGGATAATAGTTGAGGTTTTGAATGGGGGTGAGGGTTCACTTCAAGTTGATGGTGAACCTATGGTTAAGTTAGATGAATCTTCGAGGAGTGGGGCAGCTGAGAAACACACACCAGTAATTGAAAAGACTGACAAAGGTTTTAGGGTTAAAGTTGGTAGTGTACCTCATTCTATGGATGCAAACCATTGGACACAGTGGATAGAACTAATAGTTGATGATAATAAAATTTACAGGCAGATTCTTAAGCCTGGTGATCCATCTGAAGCAACATTTGAGGTTAGCGATGCTAAAAAGGTTGTGGCAAGAGCTTTTTGTAATCTACACGGTCTTTGGGAAGCTGAATACAAAGGTTAAGTGCTTTTAGCACTAGGTGCTTTTAGCACTAAGTGCTTCAAGCACTAAGTGCTCTAAGCACTAAATTTTTTTACAGAAGGGCGTAAGCCCTTCTTACTCTTTAATTTATCTCATTGCGTATAATGGAAATTTTTTACACAATTCTATTACC